>JANPDX010000491.1:0-4325 GCA_031431695.1 Dehalococcoidia bacterium | reverse complement strand
GTACCGGCGCCGAGTTCGCTCTGGATTGCGATGTCGCCATGGTGTCCCTGGACGATGCCGTAGGTGATGGCCATGCCAAGGCCGGTGCCGGAACCGGCTGATTTGGTGGTGTAGAACGGTTCGAAGATGCGTATGCGGGTTTCTTCGTCCATACCAGGGCCGGTATCGGCGAGTTCGACGACTGCGAGGGGGCCTTCAGTCTTCAGGGTGACGGAGATGGCGCCGCCTTCGGGCATTGCATCGCGGGCGTTGAGGACGATGTTGGTGAGCGCTTGCTGGAGTTGTCCGGCGTCGCCTTCGACGTAAACGGGGTCGCCGGGCAGGTCGCGGGTGACGGTGAGCCCGGAGTGCATCGTCGGTTGGGCGAGCTTGAGGGTGTCTTCGATCACGGTATGGAGGTCGACCCTGCCAAATCGGGCGAGACCGCCGCGGGAGAACGAAAGCAGGCGGCCGGTGAGGTCGGCGGCGCGGCGGGCGGCTTCTTCGATGAGGGCGAGGTTTTCGCGTTCTTCCTCATCCATGTTCGAGGAGCGTTTGAGGAGCCCCGCGAAGCCGAGGATGGTGGTGAGGAGATTGTTGAAGTCGTGCGCGACGGTACCGGCCATGGCGCCGAGGGAGTCCATTTTTTGGCTCTGGATGACCTGGCGCATGAGGGCTTTGCGTTCGGAAACGTTACGGGCGAGGACGAGGACGGCCTGCTTACCGCCATAGGCGACCATCGAGGCGACGGCTTCGACATCGATGAGCGCTCCGTCCTGGCGCCGGAAGTTGACGTCGGAGAGGTGGAGTTCGCCATCGACGATTGCGGCGGCAACGGTGCGGACGATGTCCTCGCGGCTCGCATCGATGATGTTGTCCAGGGTGAGTTCGAGGAGGTCGTGCTGGTTGTAGCCAAGGACTCGCGCTGTAAACGCATTGGCATCGAGCAAGCGAAGGGAGTGCGGTTCGAAGAGGAAGATCATCTCGTCGGCCTGGGCCATCAGCGAGCGGTACTTCAGTTCGCTTTCGGCGAGTGATTGCAGGGCCGCGGCCTTTTCGAGGGCGAGGGCGAGGGGGCGCGTCAGGGCGCCGAGTAGTTCGGCGTCTTCGGGGGTGAAGTGGCCCGCGCCTTCGCCCCAGAGAGACACGGCCCCGCGGACCGCGTCGTGGACGACGAGCGGCGCGCGAATGACGGAGTACATGCCGATTTCGATCAGATGGCGGTGATGAGCGTTCGGCTGGGACTCCATGCGGGAATCCGGCACCAGTTGGGGGCCCGGGTGGCGCATCATGCGGGCGGTGCGCATTTCGGATAGCTGCAGTTCGTGGGGCAACTCGGGGGGTCCGGGAAAGTCGGTATCGATGGCGAGGACCCTGCCGGTGCCAGCGGGTTCATCGAATTCGACGGCGATGGAGTGGCGGCACGCGAAGAGCGTGCGGCATTCCGCAAGAAACGACGCCGCCAGGTGTTCGGCGGTCCCACCCGCGGAGAGGCGGCTGAGGATGCGGTTCGTTGTTTCGAGCCGGGCGGAGCGAAGGGCGGCATCTCGGCGGCCGGCAAAGTAGCGGACAGCGACGGCCAGCGGTTGCACGATCTGGGCCAACTGGTGGGCGTCGAAATCCGTATAGCGGCGGGGATAGCGCGACGCGACCGTCACAACGCCGAGCGGTTCGGCGGGTGTTCCGATAAGCACGCGGATGCTTGAGCGCAATCCGTGGTCGCGAGCGATTTCGGAACTGGCCGGCAAGGAAGATGCTGCGCTCAGGTCCGAGGTGACATGAAGGACGGGACCGGTGATGCCCCGTTCGCCGGTGAGCGCTTCGAGCAGCGCGGAGTCGCCCGGTTTCCACTCGCTGATGCTGGAATCGAGGGCGACGAGAGTCACCACGTCGTGGTTGATGGTGCCGATGGCGCAGTGGTCGGCGTTGTACATCGTGCGCAGGGCGTTCGCGACGGGCCCGGCGACGGCCTCCAGGGTCTCGGCGGGCCCGAGGGCGGTGAGGATGTCCAGCACAGCTCGGGTGCGTTGCGTTTGCAGGCGCAGGTTGGTGACGGCGCGCGCACGTTCGAGCACCATGCCGAGAGGGGCCGCCACGGCGCTCAGGATTTCTAGTTCGGGGGCGCCCATCCCGTCTGGAAGCCGCGACCCGGCAGCGATCATGCCAACCGGCTCGCCGCCCGAGTCAAGTCGGACGCAAACCGAGCTGCCGAGGCCCATTGCCTCCGAGGCGTTCGCAAGCCAGTCCGGGGCCACTCCGGGCATGGACACGGAGTACATCGCTTGTGGCGTAATGGCGGTGCCCTGGTAGCCCGTCGAATCGGAAAGGCTGATCCGTTCCGGGGTAGACGGATGGTCGGCCGAAGCATCGAAGGCGACGCGAACACGGAGACCGGTTTCCTGGTCGAAAGCGTAGACCATCACTCCGTCCGCGTTCAGGTATTCGCGGACTTGAGCGGCGAATTCGCGGGCAACGGTCTCCGGGGGGTCGTTCAGGTTCAGCGTGCTGAGCAGGCGGGTGAGGGCCTGAATTTTCGAGGAACGGCGCTCGGCGTCTTCGTATGCATCGGACATTCGCCTGAGCAGCCCGACCCGGTCGATGGAGATGCCCAGCGGGCGGCATAAGTCGAGCAGAAGTTCGGCATCGGCGGCGGTGTAGTGGCCTGTCCCGCGGCTGCCTACCGTGACTATCCCAACGGAGCCGTCCGAAAGACAGAACGGCGCCCGCATCAGGCTGTTGACGCCTCGCCGGGCGAGTGTGTTCGCGGCGTCATTAAGGGGCCCGCCAGCGAGGAGGTCGCCCACGAACTCGGCGAGACCGTTCCCAGCCATCGGCCCATATACGGCTACATCGCTGTCCGTGATCCGGGTCGAAAACTCGCCTTTGGTCATCACATTCGAACTGAACCCGAGGACGGTGCGAGTCTTCTTCGCCAGATCGAGCAATCCGAAGGCAACGTGGTCGGCTCCAAAAAACTCCATGATGCGCCCGCTGATGAAGTCACAGGCGGCTTCAAGGTCTTCGGTCGATGAAAGGGCTTCGAGTAGCTCGGTGGCGATCGCCAGCAGGTCCGTCTGCCGTTCCAGCCGCAACGTGTGGTCGATGGCGATTTCGCCCCGCCGAAAGCGCTCAAGGTTGAGTTCGAGCACGCGTGCCTGGCGGGCGAGAAATGTGCGTTCGGCTTCTGTCCAGGGGCCGGCATGTTTGCGAAGCGCGGCGAGCCCAAGGCTAAGGCTGCCCCAATGCCGGGACCGCGCGGCGAGTGCGTACGAACCCATGCCAAGTGTGTCATGCATCCAGGCTTCGATAGGCGTTTCGCTGTCCGTATGGCGTTCGGAGACTGCGTAGGCCCCGTCGGCGCGCGAGCGTTCGGTCATGGAGCCGTTGCCGCCCATCGCGAGCGCATCGTATCCCTCGTCTAACTGGCTCGGCGAGAGTGCATCCGCGGGCGAGCTTTGTAGCGAGGGTTGACCGCCGGAGGGGGAGCCGACAAGGAGCACGGCAAGGTCGGCGTTCAGTGCTCCCCGGACGCCGTCAACCACGCGGCTCAGCAGTTCGCTCTCGGTCTCGGCTTCGGCGAGGGCGGCGAGCAGGCTGGTCTCGGCCCTGAGAAGTTGCCGTTCAGCACGTTGCTCGTCTATGAGCAGCGCTGGACGCACGAAGCGGGACAGGAAGCCGGCGAGGTGTTCAAGTTCCTTGAGGTCAGCGGTGGTGAAGGCACATGGAGAGAGGGAGCCACAAAGGACAAAGCCGAGTGATTCGCCGTGCTCGTCCTTCAGCGCAGACCACATGCTGCTCCGGATTCCGGAGACGTTGAAGGCTTGCTGGCCAGGCGTCGGGGCTTCCACGGCGGTGAGGTCGTCTGTCAGGCGAGAGGTGAGCTCCTGGATTTGTGCCCTGATTTCTGGGTCACGGAACGTTTTCCAGTTCGGAAAAATGACGTCGCCCGTGAGCGGGCCGGAGAGCGGCGCCCAGAACAGGCCGCGGGCGTGGCGGTGGACCCGCACGAGGGCCATATCGGATCCGAATCGCTGAAGGAGGACCTGGGCGCTGCGTTCGAGCATGGCGTCGAGGTCACGGAGGCCCCCGGCTTCGGTGATGGCTGCCCGAGCCGACTCCCCATCCAGTACCCGGCTATCGAGGGTACCGGGGATCCCGTTCCCCATTCATCGCCCCTGGGACTCCTGCGCTGTCTTTGAGACAGCCTCCCCGCCGGAATCCGGAAGTTTTTGGAATGGTAGGTGGGGAGTTCCCCCTGCGTACATTAGGGATTTCCCCAACAAAGCCCTGAATCAGCGTGGTTCGAAGCCCCCTTCGGGGATGCAGCGCCATGAGCCGGCTGCCTC
>JANPDX010000490.1:0-3500 GCA_031431695.1 Dehalococcoidia bacterium | reverse complement strand
CCGCGATTTGCCGCACTTCGCGTCGCACCAAATCTTCATCGACGACGGTCAAGTCCGGGCCAACCGTGGTCGTCACCTTCAGGTGGCGTCCGTCGAGTTCCCACTCCATCGCCTCGATGTTGTGGTTGTCGTAGCGCTGTTCACGCAGGAAGTCGAGGTGGCGCATCGCCGCCCACGGCGTCAGAGCATCCTGGTGCGCCAGAACTTCCGCGCGCGTTTCGCCCTCGATCGTGTACGGGACTCGGCTGCCATCGGGAAGCGCCAACACATCGGACTGCGTCCACGAATGTGGTACATCAGCTCGCAACACAGCCGCCGCGTTCGCCACCGGCCGGAACACCGCCAAACCACCCGGCGCGGGCACGCCCACGCGCCCCGCCAGGTGCCAGATCGATTCCTTCGCGACCTGCCGCGCGAGCTGCTCCGCGCGGTCATAGCGCGGGAACATCTCCACATGGGTCTGGTCCACACTGCAGCCGCAGATGGAGTCGTGCGGCGAGTTTTCGAGCAGCATCCGCCAGGAGTGACGCAGCGCAGGGGTCCCGTCCGGCCCATGGTGGAGGTAGCTCAGCAGTTCCAGCGGCTCCGCGTACTTCTCCAGCGCCCCCGAGACCTCGAAGTCGCGCTGCTTGATGTTCATCCGCGCCGAAAGCACCCCAACGAGCACGTTCGAACGGTCCGGTGAGCGCATCTCGCCGTGGTGCACCACCTCGTCGATCCCGGCGGCCAGCACCGCTTTCTCGTATTCGCCGAGGGTGCCCAGCTTAAAGTCGTAGCCACGCTCCTTCGCCGCCGCCAGCGCCGCTGGCACATGCGGCTCCATGCGCGAATGGTCGGTGCCGTTCATCAACACCGCCGGTAGTCCCTCCGCAAGGTCGCGTTCCTGCCTCCGCACCCGTTCGAGCAAATCCTCGGTCTCCGCCGGCAGCCGCCAGCCGCTCGAATAGCTGTTGCGCAGATACAGCACCGGCAACCTGGTGCCGTCCGGGGCCTCCCACCAGAAACTCCAGCCCGGGATCGCGTCCGAAACGCCGCGCCACAGGCAGGCACTCGTCAGCTGTAGCTGCTTCATGATCTGCGGCATTTGGGCGATGTGCCCGAACTGGTCGGCACAGTGCCCCACGCGCAGCGAGCCTCCGAGCCGCTCTGCAAAGCGAATGCCCTTCTGGAAGCTGCGAATGTGCGATTCGCCACTCGGCAAGAACTCGTCCGGCTGCACCCACCACGGCCCAATCACGATGCGTCCGGCCTGGATGAGCGCCTTCAGCCGTCCTTCGTTCTCGGGCCGCAGGTCCAGGTAGTCATCGATCACAATGCTCTGGCCGTCCAGGTTGAAGCAGCGGTACTCGGGATGTTGCTCCATGTAGTCGAGCAGTTCATCGATCATCTGCACGAGGCGCCAGCGGAAAAGCTCGTGTGGCTGGTACCACTCGCGGTCCCAGTGGCAATGCGGCACGACATAGACGGTTCGAGTCATCGGTTGGCTCCCGCGTGATTTCGCGAACGGGCATTGTGGCATGGCTCTCCAACAAGCGCGGGCGATGGCATCCCTTCATCGATGAAACGTGGTGCGAAGTCGATCCCTTCCGCTGCGAAGCCTGGTTTCGATGTCCGCGTCGTGGGGAACGCGGACACCTGGATGCCAGCTGCGCGCCGCGACCGCTTAGCGGCCGCTACGGCGATCGCATAGCATCCACCCGAAATGATCCTTGATGGACGAACCGTTTCCTCAGGCGCGATGTTCGACTTCGATGTCTGTCTAGTCGGCGCCGGGCCGGTTGGCATCGTCCTCGCCGAACAAATCTCGAACAACGGATTTCGCGTGGGCGTGCTGGAGAGTGGCGCCGAGACACCCGAAGCATCGAAACGCCGCCTCTCCAACGGCCGCCGCTCTGGACTCCCCTATTTTCGGCTCTCCGATGCCCGGACTCGCGGCATCGGAGGCACCTCCTGGCGTTGGGGCTCGCATTGGCCCGCACAGGGCGGCCTGCGCGCCCGTCGCCTGGACCGAATCGACTTTCGGCCACGCGGCCACGTGCCGCACAGTGGCTGGCCGATCGGCGCTGAAGAACTCGATCCCTGGTTCGAACAGGCGGAAGCACGCTGTGGTCTCGCCCTGCCGCTTGCTACCGCCGAACCCGCGCCGGACCTGGGCGGCGAGATTCGCACCACGTGGTGTTCCTTCGCCCCTCCCGACGCCTTCCGCACGTCCAGCGGCCTCGGGGCATCTTCCCTGGTCACGTTCGTTACCCACGCGAACGTCGTCCGCATGGAATTGGATCCGGATGGCCGAACGGTATCGTCGGTTCGTGCGGGTGCGCCGGGCGGCGGATGGTTCACGGTGACCGCGAGGACTTTCGTCCTTGCTGGGGGAGGCATCGAAAACGCCCGCCTCCTTCTCGCCTCGGAATTTGGCAGGCCAGGGGGCCTGGCCAATCCCGCCGGACAGGTTGGCCGCTACTTCATGGAGCATCTTCACGTCGAATCCGGAGAGCTCCGCCTCGCGCCCGGCGCCGCGCCGCCACTCGACTTGTACCGCCGCCATCTCTCCTCTGGTTGGCCCGTCATCGGCGCATTCCAGGTGAGTCCCGCATCCCAAATAGCCCGCGGGCTCCTCAACAGCACTATCGAGCTCCGGGCCCGCAGCCCGCGATTCTTCTCGCCCGGGGTCCGTTCACTGGCCGAAGTAGCCTGGGCAGTTGGGGAAGCACAGGTCCCGCCTGGCCTGGCCCGGCACATCCGCAACATCGCCGTTCACCCGCGAGATGTCGCGTTCGCCCTCGCCACGCGGGCGGTTTCTCAAACCGGTCTGATAGGCGGCGCTAGCGCACTTGTTCTCACTGCGGAACAGGCTCCAAACCCGCGGAGCCGGATCACTCTGGCCGAGAAACGCGACCCCTTCGGCGTTCCGCTCCCGCACCTCCACTGGCAACTTTCGCCGATAGATACGGAGAGCATTCGAGCAACCCAGGATGTTCTTGATTCCGCCCTGCGCACCGCCGGCGTTGGACGGATTATCCGCAAATGGGGCGACGCCGAACCCCTGCCGTATGTCCACGGTTGCCGCCACCATATCGGGACCACTCGAATGAGCGAGGACGCCTCGACCGGCGTAGTCGACCGCGACTGTCGCGTTCACGGAATGGCGAACCTCTTCATCGCTGGAAGTTCGGTGATGCCTACCGCCGGCGCGATAACGGTAACCATGGCCGCCCTCGCGCTTTCTTTCCGCCTCGCGGACCATCTCAAGCGGATCGCCGAAAACAGCCCCATCCCGGCTTGAACCGTCAGGTTCTTACTGACCATCCGAGCACTTCGAGATACACCCGGCCGGGAAAATAGCTGATGCGCGACATCCGGAACGGGTCGGTCCGCAGCACGGCAAGGTGCTCCCTGGCAACAGCGAGCACCGCGGACTTCGCCACCTTTGTCCCTGTGACGCCTTCGCGCAGCATCACCCGATTGAACCAGAACAACCGCCAGGCGAGCCGCGGCGCCCG
>JANPDX010000489.1:0-3268 GCA_031431695.1 Dehalococcoidia bacterium | reverse complement strand
GGTGCGGCCCTGAACAAGATATTCGGCATCCTGTCGATTGAACCGGATGTCCCGGAACCCGCCGTCCCGGCAACACTCGATGGGCAACTTGCGGGGCGAATCACGCTGGAGGCGGTGACCTTCGGATACAACCCTTCGCGGCCGGTCCTTACCGATATCACGACGACCATTGAACCGGGCGAACACATCGTCCTGGTAGGGCCGACCGGGGCCGGAAAATCGACGCTGGCGAAGCTGATCACCCGCTTTTACGACCCGACCGCGGGCTCTGTGAAAATCGATGGTCACGACCTTCGTGATCTTGGAAACGCCGACCTGCGACGGAGTGTGACGATGGTGCCGCAAGAGGGATTCCTGTTCACCGGGACGATTCGCGACAACATCCTCTTCGGACGGCCGACGGCAAGTGAGGCGGAGGTCGAAGCGGCTTGCCGGACGCTCGGGATCGACGAGTTCATCCGCTCGTTGCCAGAGGGATATGAAACGATGGTCAGCTTCCGTGGCTCGCGGCTCTCGGCGGGCGAGAAGCAGCTGGTGTCGATTGCTCGGGCGTTCCTCGCCGACCCACCCGTACTTATCCTCGACGAAGCCACGTCATCACTGGATCCGGCGACGGAGGAACAGGTCGAGGAATCGCTCCGGAAGCTTTTGAAGGGCCGCACGAGCGTGGTCATCGCCCACCGGTTGAGCACTGCCGAACACGCCGACCGGGTGCTCGTCGTCGATCACGGGGCGATCATCGAGGACGGCAGCCACGAAGCGCTGGTGGCCAAAGGCGGCTACTACAGTGCGCTCTACCGCCAGTGGACTGCCGGGCGGACAGTGGATGCAGCGGTTAGCAGGTAGCCATTTCAGGCGTGGTCATACGAGAGCCACGATTTTGGGGACGACCTCGCCGATGGCGCCGCGAAGAACGGCGTTCGCGGCGCCATCGAAGGGCGTTTCCTCGGCGTTGATGATGACGAGTTTCGCGCCGTTCTGGAGTGCATATCGTGGCAGATTCGCTACCGGGTAGACCGCGAGCGACGTGCCGATAGCCGCAAAGACCTCGCAATTCGAAGCCGCGAACTGCGCCCGCTCAAGGTCTTCAGGGATGAGGTTCTGGCCGAACGAGATGGTGGCAGATTTGAGGATGCCGCCACAGGTCCGGCACGGCGGATCGTCTTCGCCGGCGTCCACACGGGCGAAGACGCGTTCAATTGGGCCGCGCTCTCCACAGCCCATGCAGGCGAAATCGCGGACAGTGCCATGGATTTCGATCAGCCGCGAGAGCGACATGCCCGCCTTAAGGTGGAGGCTGTCCACGTTCTGGGTGACGAGCGTTTGCAGTTTTCCCTTGCGTTCGAGGTCGGCCAGGGCCAGATGCCCGGAGTTGGGCCGCGCTTCCAGAAGCGGGCTGTTTCGCCGGTTCTTCCAGGAGGCGACGCGTGCTTCCTTGTTCGCCAGGTAGTGCTGGAGGGTCGCGCGCTTCTCGGCTTCGGGGTCTTTGGTCCAGACGCCCTGCGGGCCACGAAAGTCAGGGATGCCGGAGTCGGTGCTGATCCCCGCGCCGGTGAGGACAACTGTCGACTGCGATTGGCGCAGCCAAGTGGCCACATTCTCGATGATTTGCTGTTCGTCCACAGGGCGAAGGCTACGGGATGTCCTTTCGAATGCAAAGATTTCGACACGACGTATTGACGCGCCCTACGTACTTTGCCTAGTCTGCGCCAGCGCGGGACGCCATTCCGCTCATGGCTCCCGCGATTAAGTAAGTCGAGTGTCCGCTCCACTCGGCTGTGAAGGCCCGATGGCACGTCCATTCGGGCCTTCACCATGTCTCAGTCACGTGAAGATCAGAGGTCCCGCAGTGATGCGGGGTTAGCACTCCTCCGCTAATCGCGCCATTCGGTGGCCAGCGCCTGAACGTGGGCACCTGACTTGTTCAGAGCGAACTGGGGACGCCAGTTGGGAATGGCTGAAGCGGCTTTGTCCGACGTCGCGAGTTGTGCAGCCAGTTTTCCTGTGAGGATGGAAAACTTGAAGCCGTGGCCTGAGCACGGCGAAGCGAGCACGATGCTCGGGTGGTCCGGGTGGCGATCGATGATGAAATCCCGGTCGATGGTTTCGGTGTAGCGGCAGGTGACCACATCGGCGGGCTCGGGACGGACGCCGCGAAACGTCGTCCCGTTAATGGCGTTGAGTCGCGTGAGGGCTACCAGGTCAGGATCGCGTGGTGTCTCATCAGGGTCCTCGACCGCCGTTTCGAGCTCGATCGCAACCTTGATGAACCCCGGCCGGTCCGAGACCGGGAACCCGTAGAACCCGTAGCGTCCGTGAACGATGTAGATCGGGCACCGTCCGGTGGCCCAGAGGGCGGCATTCTCGACCGGGTAATAGACCACCTGCTGGTGGGTGACGCGAAGTTCGTTGGGCAGGCCGAGCGCCGAGAAGAAGCGCCCCGCCCACGGCCCGGCCGCGACGACCGCGGATGTTGCTTCGACGGTGACCTCACCTTGGTCCGTTTGATAGCGGACAGCCACTCCGGACGGCGAGCTGTTGAGCGAACGAACCGCCGCGTGTTCGATGATGGACGCGCCGCGCGACCGCGCCTGATCCGCGAGGGCGGCGACACAGAGGTCGGCGTTGAGGATACCGGCGCCGCTTTGCCAGAGGATGGCGTGACCCTCCCGAAGATTGAACTGCGGGAAGGCGGCCGTGGCTTCGGCGCCTTCGAGCCACACGGAACCGAAGCCGGCTTCGGTAAGGGCATCGCGGCAGGCGACCATCGCCGGGTTCGTGGCGCGGCCAACGTCGATCCCGCCGGTCATGGTGAGCAGCGGCTGCCCGGATTCACGTTCGAGGGCGCGCCACAGTTCGAACGCGGCGGGCGCGAGCGATGCGTAGGCTGCGGAGGTGTACGAGTGCCGGATGATGCGGCTCCGGCCGTGGCTGCTGCCGCGGTTGTGGCCGATCTGGAACTGTTCGAGCAAGAGGACGCGCTTGCCTTCGCCAGCGGCGTGATAAGCGGCAGCGCACCCGACTGAACCGCCCCCAATAACTACCAGATCGTACTCAGCCATGCTTCAATTCCCCCGATTCGGGAGCATACGTGCGCGCGCGCACTTTCGGTACGGGAATGTGGCGGGTACGGTTGTTGGCCTATGGGCTTTCAAGACCTGACGACAGACGAAATCAACCTCGTGCTCGAAAAAGAGCGTGTCATCCGCATCGCCTTCAGTTCGGTGAGCGAATTATTCGTGGTGCCGGTGTTTTACACCTGGCACGA
>JANPDX010000488.1:0-1561 GCA_031431695.1 Dehalococcoidia bacterium | reverse complement strand
GGTCATCGTCATCTCCACGCGGACTGAGCCATCATCCACCCGGATCCCGTAGACGAGGCCCAGCGAGACGATGTCAATCCCCAGCTCCGGGTCGATGACTCCGGCGAGGATTGCCGCTATCTCCGACGTGTTCATGATCTCACCGGCCCTGGACGCGTTGGCGCTCCCGCGGCGACCGCCGGTCGATGCAAGAGAACGAAGACGATGGCTCCGAAATGCGAAGCACCCGCGACCATCAGCAGGAACCCCCCGGAGTGGAGCAACAGCAGCTGCCCGGAAATCGCCCCCAACACCAGGACCAATACCGCCATCGCGTGGAGCGTGAGGGTCACGTGAGCCCACGTTTCGTTCGATAGTTCGGCAACCATCGGCACGGGTTCCCTTCCGGCGATCTCCCGGTAGCGCTCATTCCACACGAGGAACGGCACGATCTTGAAGCTGTTGCCGATGAGCGTCACTCCGGCCCAACCACCAATCGCGGCGACTCCGTACGCCAACTGAAGCCGCGCGGGTTCGCCAGCGGGTGCGACGGCGCCGCCAAGAGACACCAGCATCCCGAGAGCAATCGCCAGCACCAGGAATGCGAGCGCGAGAATAGTCGCCCGGCCATGGATGTCCATACGGCGCCTGGAACGGGCGCGCAAGAACTCCACCATGTCGGAAGCCCAAAGGACCGGGCCGGCAGCGAGGAAAAGCGCCAGTGCTAGCCGGACGGGGATCGACGGTTCGAGGCTGAATCCTATGCCAGCAGCAATGGTTGAAACCACGGTTACGGCCAGGGCTATGCGTCCAAAACGCGGCCGACGACGCGGGACGACGTGGAACATCGGCACGAGCTGATAGGAGACCCCCATAAGGGTCAGTCCAAGCCATCCGACAAGCCCAAGATGCGCATGGCCAGCGAGCCGGCCCTGCGTGACCGGGAACCAGAGATGTTCGAGCGCGCCGGCGAACGAAATACCGGCAGCCGCCGTGCCAACGAGAAAGAGCACCGCGACGGACACATACAGGCGCGGCAACGAACCCTTCTTGAACCAGCGGATGGCTGGCAATGCGTTGACGAGAAACAGTCCGAACGACACGGCGACGGCAATGCCGGCCATGCCCATGACGGAGACGTTCCACGTCTCAAGCGCGATGACGAACGCCGCGACAGACATGACGTGGACGACGAACTGGACTCGCACGAGCCGTAGCGAAAGCAGTCGCCCACCGAACACCGTCGGCCCCAACTGGTACAGCGCGCCCATGATGAAAAGAGTGAGCCACCCCAGGACCGCGGCATGTGTAGCCGAAACCAGCTTCGGGATATTGACCGCCAGGAAAGCGTCTCCGTCCGCTCGGACCAGCATCAGCCCGGCTGCAATCAGCCCCAACGGAGCAGCCACGAAGAACGGCGCTACATGGCCAAGCGGCGGGCTTTGTCTCGGCGCGACCCCGCTCACACCGAACTCCGCGATATTCGCAGCACCGAGAGGCCGCCTTCGTCCTGAAACTGCCAGCCGAAACCACGGCGCTCGAGTTCGGCGTAAAGGAGGAAGGGCTCGCGATCCATGATGGC
>JANPDX010000487.1:0-5810 GCA_031431695.1 Dehalococcoidia bacterium | reverse complement strand
GCCTCGGCGCGGACGTCATCAAGGTAGAGCGCGAGGGCATCGGCGACAGGTCACGCGGCGAGGGCCCGTTTCCCGGTGACACCATCGACCGCGAACGCTCAGGGCTCTTTCTCCACCTGAATACCGGCAAACGAAGCATCGCCACGACGGGCACAAAGACGGACGAAATCGAGCGACTCCTCGTCGAAGCCGACGTGGTCATCGTGGACCGGCGGCCGAGCCAACTCAAAGCGGCAGGAGTCGACCTCGAACGTTGGCGAAGCGACCACCCGCAGCTGGTGATCGGCAGCGTTACAACGTTCGGGCTGGAAGGTCCGTACGCGGAGTATCTCGGCGGTGAACTGATCGCCTATGCGCTCGGCGGGTACGCCACGCTCACCGGTTCGCCCGACAGGGAACCGCTGAAAGCCTACGGATCGCTGGTCGAATACCAGGCGGGCGCGCAACTGGCGCTTGGCGTGATGGCGGCGTTGCTGGCCAGGGACGTGACCGGCCGGGGCCAACTTGTCGATACCGCGGCGATGCAGGCGGCCACGTTCCTGATCGGCGGCGTCGAACAGGGGGCCCACTTCTATGGCCGAATCGCGCGCCGGAACGGGACCAGGCTCCTCGGTTTCCCGCCGGAACACTCGTATCCCTCGACGATTCGGCCGTGCGCAGACGGCTACGTCCACTGCCATTCGAACAACCGCTACCTGGACCTGCTGGGTGTGCTCATCCCCCATCCTCGCCTCGCCGACCCGGAGTTGCTGGCGACGATGACCGGCCACGCCGACGAAATCGATGCGATCATGGACGACTGGCTGATCGACAAGACGCGCGAAGACATCGTGCGGCAGGCTCAGGAGTTGCGACTGCCGTTTACCGAGGTGCGCGAACCGGGCGAGGTGATGGCAGAAGCGCACCACAAGGAGCGTGCCAGCTTCGTGACGGTCGACCACCCGGGGGCCGGGCCCGTGCTGCAACCGGGCGCGCCGTTTCGCATGCACGGGACACGGTGGGAGACAAATCCGGCGCCTACGCTCGGTCAGCATGCGGGGGCCACCTGGGCGGCGGAACCCGATGCGCGGGCTGTCACTTCGAGGACCGGGCCAAAGCCGCTCTCCGGCGTGCGCGTCATCGACTTTACGAATGCCGTGGCCGGGCCGATCGCATCGTTCATCCTCGCCGACCTTGGCGCCGAGGTAATCAAGATCGAAGCCCCCGCGAGCCGCCCGAAACAGGCCGCCGGGACTGCCCCGCTGCTGGAAGCCTCGGACGAGCCTTCGTACAACCGGATCATGATGTTCAACGAACTGAACCACGGGAAACGCAGCTTCGTGCTGGACGTCGCGACGCCGGAAGGCAAGGCGCTCTTCCTCGAACTGGCGGCGAAGTCGCACATCGTGGTGCAGAATTTCGCGCCGCGGGTAATGGGCAACCTCGGTATCGATTACGAATCGCTGCGGGCGGTGAACCCACGCATCATCCTCGCTTCGATGCCCGCGTTCGGGCTCTCCGGGCCGTTCAAGGACCGGATTTCCTATGGGCCTGGGATCGACGCGATGAGCGGCCTGAGCCACCTGACCGGATATGCCGACGGGCCGCCGATGAAACCGGGCAACTTCTTTTGCGACCAGCAGGCGGGCGTGCTGGCGGCATTCGCGGTGTGCTCTGCCCTGCGGCACGCGGAACGGACCGGAGAAGGCCAACATATCGAGCTGGCGATGATCGAAGGCGAATTCCAGGTGCTCGGCGACGCATACATCGACTTCGCGATGAACGGGCGGGAACGGATGCGCGCCGGAAACGAACATCCCGCGATGGAGCCGCACGGGATGTTTCGCTGCCAGGGCGAAGACGCATGGGTGGCTATCGCGATTGAAAACGACCGCCAGTGGCGCACCCTCGCGGCGCTTTGCGACCGCGCTGACCTCTCGGCGGATAACTTCGCTGAGCGGCGCCGGCACCCGAAAGAGCTTTACGCCGCTATCGAGGAATGGACATTGCGGCATACCAACCACGAAGTGCAGGACCTGCTGCAGGGAGTTGGGATCCCGGCGGCGGCGGCCTTGAACCCCCTTGAATTGCTCGCCGACCGCCACGTCCGGGCGTACGACGGGTTCGAGTACGTCGAAACTCCCGGTGTCGGCCCGACGCCGTATCCGCGGGTCGCGTTCCGGCTTTCGGACACTCCCGTGCCGATTTCGGGACCCGCGCCCGCGTTCGGCGAGGGGAATGGGTATGTGTTAGCGGAAGTGCTCGGGCAGAGCACGGAGCAGATCGCAGCGCTGGTTGCTGCCGGTGTGGTTGCCGCGGAGCCGACGGGCGAGGTGCACTAACCCGGTGGCCCTCACCCCCAACCCCTCTCCCAACGCTGCGGGAGAGGGGAGTTTAGACATCTGGAGGAACCATGGAACGAGTGCTTGTTGAGTCAGCGGGGGCGGTGCGGACGGTCACGTTGAACCGCGCCGAGAAACGCAACGCGATGGACGCGTTAATGCTCGAAGAATTGGCTGCCGCTTTCGCCGGACCGCCGGGTGCGGAGGAACGCCTCACCGTGATTCGCGCAAACGGCCCGGTCTTTTGTGCGGGCCTGGACCTGAAAGAACGCGGCGAGGGTGGCCCGGTGCGCGGCGCGAGCCCCATCGAGCACGTCCTCGATGCCATCGAGCACTACCCGCTGCCGATCGTTGGGGTGGTCCAGGGCGACGCGATCGCCGGCGGGAACGAACTGGCGCTGCATTGCGACATCGTTGTGGCTTCGACAACCGCCCGGTTCGGGATGTCGTTGGCACAGATTGGCCTGGCGCCGACCTGGTTCCTCGCGAAGAAGCTGCTCGAAGTGGGCGGCCCCGTGGCTGCGCGGGAAATTCTGCTGCTTGGCGACCCGATCCCCGCTGAGCGGATGCACGCGCTGGGCCTGATCGCGCGGGTCGCGTCGCCCGAGGGGCTCGAGGCAGCCGCCAGCGCAGTCATCGAACGGCTGGCGGCGAACGCGCCACTCTCGCTCCGTGCGATGAAGGCGCTGCTTGTCCGCGAGATGGCGTTCCGCGAGACCATCCCCCACGCCGATGTCGATGCACTCGTCGATGCCACTCGCGGGTCAGCCGACGCCCGCGAGGGCATGGCGGCTCGCCTGGAGAAACGTTCCCCGCGATTCGAAGGGCGCTAACCATGGCAGGTAGCTGGTTGACATCGGAGAGCCCGGCACCGAGAGTCCACCAGAATCAGAGGAGGTTCACGACTATGGATAGGATTCGAGCCATCGCTTTGCGAGTTCATCGGAGCGAAGAGGGTCACGTGTGGGCAGGCGGTCCGGCGCTCCTCGGCACAATAGGCGTAATACTGCTCGGGGTCGGCGCGGCGAACGACACCGGCTGGCTCGCCATCACGGGGGGAATCCTCGCTGGTCTTGGCATCATGGCTGGTTCGCTGCTCCGCCATCGCGCATTCGACTACGACCTCTGGGAGCGGGTAGACAAGCTCGAAAAGAAATAGGGAAGCTAATGACCCGCGAGGCGCTGCTCGTCCGATGCCTGCCAGGCAGTTATCAGCAGGCGTCCCTGTATTTCGCCGCAACGCCGATGCATCTCCGGCCCGAAGTGCAGCCTGTCGCGTGACCTGAGCGCCTTGCTGAATCCGTCCTCAGCATGAAGAGGCAGGTCGTACGGGATGTGGAGCGCTTCGCATGTTCCGGCCACTCGGCCGAAGAAATCCGCGCGGCGACCGCGGGCGCGGCGGTGGGCAGGGGGCCCACCTTCGAGCGATGCAGAAAACGGGCTCCCGGCGACGACAACGCCGACGTGCTCATGGCGCAGGATTCGGCGCAGCGTAAGATCGATTGTGGCGGCCGCGGCTGCGGGTTCGAAGGGCGGACGGCCACCGACGGTGTACCAGGCAACCCATCTGCCCAGCCGCACAAGCCTGCCGGCATTGAATTCGTAGTTTGCGGTCGACCTCGTGAGCCGGCTGCTGGCGAGCCTTCCGATGGGGCCGAATTCTCCCACGCGACGAGCTACGACTTCGGATTCGCACCAGAACGAACTGAGGTTGAAGCAGACGAGGTCGGGCGAGGTGTCATTCACCCAGGCATCGACGAGTTCAGGCAAGTTCGGGCCAGGCCAGGGCAGTTTGAGCACCGTCTCGACGGCCTCGCCAGAAGCCTCGGCGAGCATTCCTTCGGCGATTGCCGATGCGCCTTGTTCTGGGGGAGTTTCGCCTTCGATGTCGATGGAGCTGCCCAGGCGAAGGACCCGCATGTTTCGAAGTCACCTTTCACCGGAGTGATTGCTGATTCTACGAGGCGCGCTCGCAGGGTGCGCGGTCCGCGGGATTCCAGTCACGGCCATCGCTGACGTAAACTGCGAGACGTGAAGCTTCATCTCGACAAACCGTGGCTACCGCTCTCCGCGGAACGCCTTGCCTTGCTGCCTGGCCAACTGGGCGTCTTCCAACTGGCGGATGACACGGGCCATGTCCTGTACATCGGGTTCGCGGGTGGGAAGAGCCTGTTTGGCCTGCGCAGCGAACTGCAAAAGCGGCTGGGAAGCGCCGCCCAGTTCCGGTACGAAGTGAACAACCAGTACCAGACACGCTGGCGGGAACTGCTGATGCTTCACCAGGCGGAGCATGGCGCGCTCCCGGAACTGAACCGTACCGAAGCCATCCCAAAGCTCGGCAGACTGAGGTAAACGATGAACCTTGAACTTTCGGATGAGCAAAAGCTCATTGTCGATACCGTGCGCAAATTCGTCCGCAACGAAATCGTGCCGCTCGAAGCCGACCTTGACCCCGACGGCAGCGAGCTTGACCCGGACGACCACGCGCGACTCGTCGCGCAGACCAAGAAAATGGGCTTCTACGGCCTCGATATCCCGGTGGAGTACGGCGGCCCGGATGTGGATCTCGTCACGCGCACCTTCATGGCCATCGAAATGGCCCAGCACCGGGCGGGACTGTACGCCCCCTGCTACGGCGTGTTCGGCGGGGCCGGCCTCGCCCAACTGTTCGAAGCGAACGAGGACCAGAAGCAGCGCTACCTCTTCCCGACCCTGCGAGGAGAGAAGCACGGGTTCTTCGGCCTGACGGAGCCTTCCGGCGGCAGCGACCCGGCCCGCGCGATCCAGACTTCGGCCGTGAAGGACGGCGACGACTGGGTGATTAACGGCGGCAAGATCTTCATCAGCGGAGCCGACAAGGCCGACTACGGGATCGTCTTCGCGCGAACCGATAAGGCTCGGGGCCGCGACGGGATTACCTGCTTCCTCGTGGACACCGATGCGCCCGGCTTCCACGTGCGGCGAGTTGTCCACACGCTACGTTCGACGAGCTATGCGACGGAGTTGGAGTTCGATGACTTGCGGGTTCCTGCGGCGAACGTGCTCGGCGAGGTGAACCGGGGGTTTGGCATCGCCAACGACCGGCTCAGCCGGCAACGCATTCCCTACGCGGCGGGCTGCATCGGGGTGGCGGTGAAAGCCCAGGAGATGGCGATTTCCTACGCGAACCAACGCGAGACGTTCGGCGACAAGCTGGCCTCGCGGCAAGCCATCCAGTGGATGATTGTTGATAACGAGATCGACATCAGGACGAGCACCTGGCTGACCCTCGCGGCCGCGCACAAGGCCAACCGCGGCGAGCCATACCGCACGGAAGCGGCGATGGCGAAGCTGGTGGCGAGCGAGGCTGGTGGCCGGGTGGTCGACCGTTCGATGCAAATCCACGGCGGCTATGGGATGACCAAGGACCTGCCGCTGGAACGCTGGTACCGGGAGATCCGCATCCGGCGCATCGGTGAAGGCCCAAGCGAAGTGCAGCGACTGATCATG
>JANPDX010000486.1:0-11011 GCA_031431695.1 Dehalococcoidia bacterium | reverse complement strand
TCCACCGTCCTCAACATGATCGCTGGCCTCATCCGCCCAACCAACGGCATGATCGAACTCGACGGTCGCCTGATTTCGTCTCCCGGGCCAGACCGGGCGATGGTCTTCCAGGGTCATGGGCTCCTGCCCTGGCTCACCGTCTGGGGCAACGTCTACGAAGCAGTCGACGCGGTCTTCCCGGGCCGCATTCCCATTCAAAAGGCCGACAAGCGAGAGCAGGTCGAACGCATCCTGAAAGTTGTCGGACTCTGGGAGCACAAAGATAAGCGCCCCGGGGAACTCTCGGGCGGTATGCGCCAGCGCACGTCCGTTGCACGCGCTTTCGCGGTCGTGCCTCGTGTCCTCCTCCTCGACGAACCGTTTGGCGCCCTCGATGCCCTCACCAAAGGAACGCTCCACGAAGAGCTCCTGCGCCTCTGGAGCCATGACCCGCGCGTCGAAACAGTGCTCATGGTCACGCATGACATCGATGAAGCGATGTACCTCTCGGACCGCATCGTCGTCATGACGAACGGTCCCAGGGCCACCATTCGCGAAATCGTCGAAGTCCCGATCCCGCGCCCGCGGGACAAGCGCGAGGTGCTTCACCATCCCGACTATCCCCAGATCAAAGAGCACCTCATGGACCTCCTTTCCGAGGGCGAGGTGGCAGCGTGACCGCTCCCGTAGCTGCGCTCAAGGCAACGCCTCAAGCCGCTGGCAGCGCTCGGGCCGGCATCCGCCCACCAAAGTTCGCGGACAAGTTCGCCGAACTGGACTTCGATGCCCAGCCTGCCCCGGTCATCTCCATGTTCGAACCACCCTCACCCCAGGACCGCGCGAACTTCCGGCTCGCCCTCCGCGGGAACTCGCTGAAGACGAGAATTGTGTCTTGGAAAGAACTCGAACAGTTGCCCGTTCACAGCATCTCCGCCGACCTGGTCTGCCAAATATTCAACTGGTTCGAACCCGTGTTTTGGGGCGGCTATCGGCTCTCCGACGTCCTCGACTCATTCGCCGTTGACGGCCATCCCGAGGGCTACCTGAAACTCTCATCCGCGGACGGCCAGTACTTCGAGACGCTTTCGGTCGATCACGCCCGCGATAGCCGCGTGCTGCTCGCCTTCAGCATGAACCGCGAACCGCTACCGCACGCCTACGGAGGCCCGGTCCGGCTCGTCGTCCCCTTCCTCCAGGGATACAAGAGCGTCAAGTGGCTCGACCGCATCGAGGCGTACCGGCACGACCCGTCCGGCATCAAGCGGCTTCTCGGCCAGAGCAAGACCGCCGCTCTTGGCCGCGCCTGGGTCGATCGTTTGGGCATTGTCCCGGCGGCGGGCAGGCCAAGCGATCCGCTGCCCGCGACCAGCGACTAGGACGCGCCGATCAAACGTCCGTGCCGTGGATCGGGTCGTCCTCGAGGATGAACCGCCGAAACGCCTCCGCGAACTCTATCTCCTGAGCCGCGCCCGACATCCGCGCCATCCCCTCGGCAAAGTCCACGACATCCGGCCCCAGTTGCGATGGGTGCTTCAGCAGGGCCTCTTTCTTCAGGTGCAACGTGTCGCCGATATCGACCCAGACGTTCGCCTTCTCGGCGCCGGAGAGCCACACCTGCCGCACTTTCCACGGTTCGTAGCCATCGGCCAGCAGTTCCGGAAACGTCAGCCGGTCGCGAGCCGTCGGGAACGTCGCGTCCAGCGCGACATCTCCCGCGACACGGTGGTCCGGGTGGTTCACGTAGTTGTCTGAGAAGAACCGGTTGGTCGGGTCGAACGTCAACAGCACGTGGGGCTTGTGCCGGCGGATAAGCCGGGCGACGTCCCGGCGCAGGCCCAGGGTCGATTGCAGGTAGCCATCGGGATACCCCATGAACTCGTAGTTCGCGACGCCCAGTACGGCGCCCGCGTCGCGTTGCTCCTGCTCGCGAATCACCGTCAGCCGTTCGCTCGTCATCGCCGGGTCGTCGCTTCCCTTGTCACCCTTCGTGATGATCACGTAGGTAACGATGCAACCTTGCTTCGCCCACTTCGCCACGGTCCCCGCAACCATGAACTCCGCGTCATCGGGGTGCGCGACAACCACCATCGCCGATGGCGGCACAAAGCCTTCAACATTCGAGGGCATCAACGTTCTCCACTGGGGTTTCCTGGTGCAACGAGCGTAGCAGGGGGAAGGGGGATGAGTTCGAGTTCGCTTCCGGTTGCTACTCGCCCAATTGTTCTGGCGGCACAAACGGCGCAGTGAACTGGAACAAAGGCGGGACGCTGTTGGTCGCGATGTTCCATAGTTCGACCTGGTCGACTCGTTCGTAGGCATGGACAAGTAGGTCGCGGAGTCCGGCCACACCGGCCCAATTGAAGTCCGGGTGCGTCTCCCGGAACTGGTGCGAAAGCCGCTTTACCGCTTCGCCCGCCACGATCAGCCGGTACTGAACGGCCTCCCTGAGGGTTTCGTTGGCGGCGAAGTCGCCGAAATCTCACTCAGCGACTAATGCCGCGATGCGCCGGCACGCATAGGCGATGTCGAACAGCGTCGCAGCGTCATCATGCGGCATAAAGGGTCCGCGCGGTCGAGAGAATCTCGCGGCGTCGTATCCAGTTCGGGCTCTGCTCCACCGCCAACCTGCTGGTTATTTCCGCGCGGCGCTGGAGGATCGCCGAAAGCTCCTGCTCCATGCTGAAGTGATCGAGCACTGTCCATTGGTGGAGGTCTTCGAATCGGACCAATACGTCGATATCACTCCCGTCATGGAAATCGTCCCGCAGTACTGACCCGAACAACCCGAGTTCGACGATGCGCCATCTCTCACAGAACGCGCGAATGGCGTCCCGATGCACTTCGCTGATTCGAGCCAGTTGTTCCATTCTCCGCATGATAGCGCAGGAGTCTTCGGACGGGTCCGCGACAATACCCTGTCCTCACCCGCCGCCCGCTACCATGTCTCCCATGGTCCCCGCGCGCCGCTCCCTCGCCACCTCACTCGCCTCCGAACGGGGCTACGTCGAAATCGGCGCGGCCGCGCTGCTGCTCATTGCCCTCTGCACACTTGCCTTGTTCCTCTATTGCAGCGCCGAAGAACAAACCGTGCCGGTCACCGGACGCACTCAAAAAGTGGCGATGTCCGAAGAGGACCAGGCAAAATTGGGCGCCAACGCTTATACCCAGATACTTGGACAACAGTCCGGCGATATCGTCCGCTCCGGCCCCGAAGCGGAAATGGTCAAGCGCGTTGGCGAACGCATCGCGGCCGTCGCCGATGACCCCGGCTTCAAGTGGGAGTTCACGCTGGTCCAATCGCCCGAAAAGAACGCGTGGTGCCTGCCCGGCGGGAAGGTGGCTATTTACTCCGGCCTCCTCGCCGTCACTTTGGACGAAGACGGGCTGGCAGCGGTCATGGCCCACGAGATTGCCCATGCCATCGCCCAGCACGGGGCGGAACGGATGCTCCAGGAACAGCTCACCCAGATCGGTCTCACGGCCGTTTCGACTACCCTCGGCGGCCTCGACCCCCAGGCCCAGGGAGCGGTCCTCGCGCTCTTCGGGGCCGGGGCCCAGCTGGGCGTGCTCTTGCCGTTCAGCCGCGACATGGAATCCGAAGCCGACCACATCGGCCTGATCTATATGGCCCGCGCCGGATACAACCCGGAAGCCGCCGTGACGCTCTGGCAGCGCATGGCCCAGCAGCGCACGAACGCGGAAGTACCGGAGTACGCCTCAACCCACCCCGGCGACGCGACCCGGGTCAAGAACCTGCAAAAGTGGATGCCCGAAGCACTTGATGAATACGAGAAGGCACGCAAAGACTAGTCCTGCCGCGACGACGAGGTTAGACCGGAACACTGGACCACTCAGGCGCCACCGTTTCGGCCCTCTTCGTCCACGAGCCACTTCGCCTTGTGGCGGGCCCGCACAAGCCGCCGGTCACCGTCGAACACCTCGAACTCGTACGTCAGAAACGCTGTCCGCCCGGAGCGTCCCTTGTCCGCCACCTTCTCGGTGATGGTGTACTCCCGGCCGGCGAACAACGGGCCTTCGATGGCCAGGTCGTGCTGCGCCCACATTCCGGGACCGCGCACACCCGTGACGCTCGGCACGCGGGGCTGTTCCGGGTGGCTCACCAGGTGCAACGCCACCACATGGAGATACTCCGGGGGCACGAGCGTCCCGCCCCAGGGTGAAGGGCCCCGGTACCACGACGTCCCGTCCCCGGCCGATTCCACCGTCCCAAGGCAGACATCCCCTTCCGGCGTGAACCGCTCCGGATTGAATTGGTGGCCAATTTCGATTCCGGGCAGCACTCCCTCCGCGCCATGTGTGCCATCGGCCGCGGTATCCCACGGGACGATTGCACCGAGGCCGGCCCTCCCGTTGCAGCACAGGCGCCCTGAGCGGTCGACCAACTGGATCGCGATGTCGTCGCCGTCGCGCTGCGCAACCTCATGCACTTCGTCATCGATGTAGACCGGCGAAACGAAGGTGAACGAATACCAGCCGCCGGCCATCCAGTTTTCTGCAAACGCCACCACCACCGCAGGCATAGCGGCCGTGCCAACCACGCTGCCGGGCACGAACCCGCCCCGGAACCCCAACTTCTGGGCCTGCGCGTCGTCGTGGATAGAATCCTTCTGCTCCGACGCGGTGTTCACCAGCCGCCGCCACGGACCTTCGAAGAAGTTCTCGTTCTCAGTCATTGCTGCCCTCCCAGGATCTCTTCGTTGTCTTCGCCCGGTTGTGGCGCCCTGTTTGGCATCGCGCTTTCGGGCCAGGTGAACGGCAATCCGGGCACTGGCACCCGCCGCCCCGCAACCTCGCCGTCCTTCAGGAAGCCCCGCGCCACAAACTGCGGGTTCGCAAACTGGTCCGCGGCCGAATGCACAGGCGCAAATGTGTACCCCGTTTCCGAAGCCTCCGCGAACCAGTCGTACCGGCTACGCGAGGCGATCGAGTCGTGGTATGGCTGTTCCAGCTCGGGCCAGTGATCCGCCCGGTACTCCGGGTCCTGCCACTCCGCAGTAATGAAGTCCTCCAGCCCGAGGAAGAGCGCTATTTCGTCCCAGCTCGCGAACAGCGCCAGCAGGTACAACCAGCCATCCGAGGCCATGGCTGTGTGACGGAAGCCCTGGTGGCCGAACCCTTTGCGCTCGCGGTGCATCTTCGTCCCGGTGTACGCCCACTCGCCGATGTGCCGTGTCCAATGCTGCAGGTAGGCCTCTTGCATCGAAATGTCCAGGTGTACGCCCCTGGTTGTGCCTGCGGTGATTCCGAACCGCGCCGCCAGCACCGCCGTGGCCGCGTTGATTCCCGCGATAACGTGCGCCGCATAGCCCCCCGCTTTGAACGGACGCTCACCCTTCCAGCCGGTCGAATGGACCGGCCCGGAAGCGGCCTGTATCACAAGCTCACTCGCCTGCCAGTTCCGTTTCGGGCCGGTATGTCCGAAAGGCGAAATACTCGCCAGCACGAGGCTACGATTCGCCTCCCGCAGCTGTCGCCAGCTCATGCCGTGCCGCTTCAGCATTCCCCGGCCGAGGTCCTCCACTACCGCATCCGCGTCCCTGGCCATCTTTGCAAAGGCTTGCGCGCCCGAATCACTCTCCAGGTCGAGTTCCACGCTCTTCTTCCTGCGATTGAAATACGCCCATTCGACCTCGTTCAACACGGCCGTCGAGCTTCCCGGGAAGCTCCCGCCGCCGGGTGGTTCTACCCGCACAACCTCGTGTCCGAGTTCAGCCAGGACCAGCCCCGCAAACGCCGCCGCAGGGCCACCCGCAATCTCCAGGACTCTCATGAGGAACCCCCGGATTTAGGCAGACCGAGTTGCTCCCCGAAGTCCGCGTCCCGGTAGCCCGTCCGCCGGTCCTCAACCTCGACCAGCGTCGGCGCGATCAGCGCCCCCGAGTCCTCGAGCGCCATTACTTCCGCCGGTGAAATCCCCAGCCACTCCGCTAACACCGGCGTGTTGTCCGCGCCATGGAAGTGAATATCGGCCAGCTCCGCACGTTCGTGGCCAACCGCAAACCAGGGCGTCGTCGGGTGCGGGTGCGCGTCGTACCCGAGGATCGGCCGCTTGTGCGTCACCGTCTTGAACAGCCCCCGTTCCTGCAGATGCCGGTCGAACAAGGGGTCGCGCGATTTCGCCACCCCCGCAGCGGCCACGCCGTAGCGCTGCAAGCGTTCCGCCAGTTCGTCCTTGGCGAAGCCCACTGTCCATACCTCAATAACACCGTCAATCTCGACCTGGCCAGCGCGGCGGCCCTCGACCGTCTCGAAAGCGTCACCGCCCGGAGCCGCATCGCCCATCAGAATGCACAGGGCTATCCACTGCCGATCGTCCTTCACTGAAATCGCTATCCAGTCGTCTTCGCCTTTGCAGCGGTAGATGCCCTGGGGCGCGAAATCCCGGTCGCGATTCCCCCGCCGTTCCGGTTGTTCGCCAAGCGCCGCACCAACCACGGTGTGGCCGAGCAGCATCGAAACTCCTTCCGTCATCGAGAAGTCGATAAAGCGTCCCCTGCCAGTCCTCTGCCGTTCCTCCAGCGCCGCGAGCAGTGCCAGCGCCGAAAAGCGTCCCCCGAGCTGGTCCGAAAATACGCCGCTGCCGATACGGATCGGTGGCTCGGGGTCTTCGCCTATGAGCTGGTTCATACCGCCGGCCGCCTCCGTGCTTGGCCCAAATGCCGGGTAGCCGCTCCATGGTCCCGGCGAGCCAAATCCAGAAAGCTGGAGCACGATGACCGCCGGGTTGAGCGCCGAAAGCACCTCATACCCGAGGCCGAGCCGTTCCATCACGCCACCCACGAAGTTCGAGCAGACCACGTCAGCCTTCTCAACCAACCGCTTTGCGATAGCCAGGCCGGCGGGATCCTTGAGGTTGATGCCAACGCACGTCTTCGAAAGGTACACACCGTCAACGACGCTGATGTAGAAACTGTCTCGCGCCGGACCTGCCACACGGACCACTTTCGCGCCCAGTTCAGCCAACGTCCGCGTCCCCGCCGGCAGCGAGTACGCCACTTCGAACGAGAGCACGCGTACTCCCGTGAGCGGCTTGAACTGCCGCGCTGGTTTGCTCTTTCGGGTTTTTTGCAACGTGTTGGCGAGTCTACCAGACCGGCCGGGCCTGGCTAATTCGCTTCAGCGAGCGCACGTTCCGCATACGGCCTCAGCATCTGCATCGGGCTGAGCGGCGTGCCCAGCGAAGCGCACACCCCCCGCAGCAAGCCGATAACCCGCCCCAGCAGCACCAGGTCACCGGGAATGGCTTCGACCGGGTTGGCCCGAAGTGCGCCGCGCCGCTGGCCCATGCTCGTACCCGCGCCCCCACTGCGTTCCACGGGCCGCGAGTCGAACATCAACTGCATCAGCGGCAACACATCCTCGGGTTCTTCTGATTGCGTCTTCACGCCCAGTTCCCGGAACGCCGCGACGATCCCTTTCGGGTCGCGATTCGATGCGGCGATGATCAGCCGGGCGAACCCCAGCCGCGCGAAGTCCGGCAGTTCCTTGGTCAGCCCGAAATCCAGCAGGGCCACTTTCCCATCGGGGAGCACCAGGATGTTCCCGGGATGCGGATCAGCCTGGAACAACCCATCGACCATGATCTGATGGCCGTACGCGTTGGCGATCGTCTGCGCCAACAGCGCCGGGTCCGGTTGCAGTGCTTCTCGCGCCGCCTTGTCCAGCAGTCGCACACCCGGAATGAACTCGGTGACCAACACCCTGGGCGAAACATAACCCTCGATGACTTCCGGGAGCACGATATTCGGGACCTCGCGCAGGTTGTGGCGTATCCGCCGGGTCATCTCCGCTTCCCGCACGAAATCCAGTTCCAGCGGCACCTGCGTTGCGATCTCGTTCACCACGGAGCGGTAGTCGAAACTCGGTTCGCGCCGGGCGACCAGCCCAACCACCATCTTCAGGTTGCGCACATCCAGCTTCACGAGCCCGGCGACTTCAGGGTACTGCACCTTGGCCACCACCTCGCGCCCGTCTGGCAAGGTGGCGCGGTGTACTTGCGCCAGTGACGCCGAACCGAGCGCGGACTGTTCGAAGCTGGCGAACAGTTCGTCGATCGGCTTGCCCAGTTCGGCTTCGACCGTGCGGCGGACGGTGGCGTACGGGTGCGGAGGTACCTGGTCCTGCAGCTTCGAAAGCCAGTATGAGTACGGCCCCGGCACAACATCCGTCCGCGTACCCACGAACTGTCCTGTCTTGATGTAGAGGCCCTTCAGGTCCACCGCCATCCGGTAGAGGCGCATCGCCGATTGGTCATGGCGCTGCTCCCACTCGACCGCAGCCGCCTCAGCGTCAAGTTTCCGCGCCTTCCGCTGCGTACGCTTATATCCGAGGTAGATCCGTGCACCGGTGCGCGCCACTCGCGCCGACCGTCTCAACCGTTTTGCATTCTCGAACACCGTTCGAGTATGGGTGCGGCGGGGCTCACGCGACACCGCGTGCTGCGTGCTCCCGCACAGTGCTTATACTTTTCCAAACCATGGCAAACGAAGCACTCCTGCGGAAATCCCAGGCGGACCTCCTCCTCGAACGAGCCGCCATGCAAATTCAACAACTGCTCACCGAAGCTTGCGGCGAGCTTCGTCCCTTTCCATCGTTTCCAAACGCCATCTTCACCAACGCTATTGAGTGCGACATCGCTGGTGGCGACCCCGAACTCGGTTGCGTCGTTGTCACCGAGGATGGCCAACTTCACGAGTTGCAGATGGGCATCGACCACGAGTCGATCGAGTTGATGGACTCGTGGGATCCTGTGACCGCTCGCAAGGAAACCTTGAAGAAGGTCGAGTTCCACCCTCGCGATTACATTGTTTACGCCTACGCGGGCCTCGTCGCCGTCACCGAACACTTGCTCGAGAAAGAGGCGGAATCAAAGTGAAGTCTATCTTCAAGTTCCTCCTTTTCGTCGGCGCGGTAAGCGCAGCCGTTGTGGTCGTGACGAACATCTCCCGGAAGCGCGCCAGCGCGCCGGTGAGCAGCTACCCCCAACCGTGGGCGCCCCCAACCGTCGCGCCGTCGCCGCCATCGCCCGAAGCGCCTGCCGCGGAAGAACCCGGTGGCGAGGTGGCGCCGACCCCGGCCCCCGAGGTTGTGCAACCTGAAGCAATCCCGCCAGGGGCGCCTGAAGAACCTGCCGCCGGGATCATAGTTGTTCCCGAGGCGGTCGCGGACGTCGTCCCAGAGGCTCCGGAGCCGGAAGCGGAGCAACAGGCCGCGCCAGAAGAGCTCGCCACGGCACTCGCCGAAGCCGCAATGCCGGAAGTGGTCGCAGCCGTCACCGCCGAGGCAGTCACCGAGGAACCGCTCGCAACGCCGCCCGAACAACCAGCGGAATCCTCCGCACTTCCCGCCGAAGCCGAACTGCCGGAACCAGTGAAGTCCGCCGAAAAGCTCCCTGACTTCGCGGCCATCCTCGACGAGACAACTGTAGAAGCAGACCTCGCTGCCGAATCCACGCCAGCGGCCGTGGCCGAGGAGGACCTTTCCAAAGACCCAGACTTCCTCACGAACTACTTCGAACAGCTCGCCGCCACACCTGAAGAATCCGCCCCCGAAGCCACAGATACCGCCCCTCCGCCAGAAGAAAGCCTGCTCACGTCCGTCGAAGAAGCGCTCGCCGACCTCACCCCCGCCCCCATCCTTCCCCCCCCCCGCCGCACTGCGGAGTCGTACCTGGACGAAGGAAACGTGTACTTCAACGTCGGGCAATACAGCCTCGCCATCGAACGGTATGGCCAGGCAGTCTCGCTCGACACCGCCCTGACGGCCGCCTTCTACAACCGCGCCAACGCCCACACCCGCGCCGGCGACTTCGAAAAGGCCCTGGCAGACTACGACCGTGCCCTCGAACTCCAACCCGGTGATGCCGACGCGCTCAACAACCGGGGGATGCTCCACCTCTACCGTGCGAGCTACCCCGCGGCCCTCAACGACTTTAATGCAGCGCTCCTCGCCGACCCGGCAGATACGACCGTCATGGTCAACCGGGGCCTGGCGAACCTGCATGGCGGCAACTCCGCCGCGGCACTCGTCGATTTCCGCGAGGCTGCGGCCATGGATAATTCCGATGCCGCGGCCCAGTACGGCGCTGCCCAGGCTTCCGCTGCGCTCGGCAACCGGGACGAGGCTCTCAAACACATCGCGCGAACACTTGAACTCGACCCCGGCTACGCCCGTGAAGCCGCCGCCGACCAGCATCTCTCGGTCCTCCAGGGAGACGACGAGTTCCTCAAGCTCCTCCGCCAGAGCGGCTCGCGCCCGACCGCCTGATCTTCGGATGTTCGCGCCGCACCAACGCGTGGAGAATAGCCCATGCCCGATGAATCGCCGCCACCCGCCCGCTTCCCGTTTTCGAGTTGGGAAAGCACCGAACCCCCGACCGCCGAACGTCTCGCGTGGCACCGTCTGGCCTCGGCCATGCGCGCAATCAACGAAGCGCTGATGGACATGGAGGCCACCGAAAGCGACCTCAATGCCGCCACCGAAGTCATCGAACAGTTCGCCGTCAGCTTCGAAGCGACCCGCAAGGGCCATCAGCACTGGGGCTACGCCGAATCCAGCGTGGCCGGCACAACCCGCGCCATGTTCGACCGCTCGCCCATTGTCGGGCTTGGCAACCCGGTTGCGCCGCCGCTCAACTTCCGCGTCGAAGGCGAACAGGTCATCGGCACGGGCAGCTTCGGGCTCCAATACGAAGGCCCGCCCGGCAGCGTCCACGGCGGATTCGTCGCCGCCGCCCTCGATGAACTCCTCGGCCGCGCCCAATCGATCACCGGCAGGCCGGGCATGACCGGCACACTCACCGTCCGTTACCGCAAACCGACGCCGCTCCACGTCGAACTCGACCTCCTCGCCCGCGTCGATCGGGTAGAAGGCCGCAAGATCTTCGCCTCCGGCGAAGTCCGACACGGCGACCTGCTCTGCGCCGAAGCCGAAGGAGTGTTCATCTCGGTCGATTTCGAAGCCATGCGCGAGCGAGTGGGCCGGTAGCCGCGCCCCTCCGTGGGCGCACCGC
>JANPDX010000485.1:0-2127 GCA_031431695.1 Dehalococcoidia bacterium | reverse complement strand
GGCACCCGCCCGGCCAAGATCTTCGAACCACCAGCCGTTTCGATACCGGCCGTGTCGTACAGGTCCTTCAACCCAATCGGAATGCCATGCATCGGACCGAGATACCCTCCCCGCGCGATATCCTGTTCGGCACGGGCCGCATCCGCCCGGGCGCGCTCGGCGGTCACGCGCACATAGGCGTTTATCGCCGGGTTCAGGCGTTCGATGCGCGCGAGGTAGGCTTCGGTCAGCGAAACCGGCGAAAGCTCCTTGCGTTCGATCCGCTTGGCTGCCTCGGCGATAGTCAGTGTTGTCAGGTCGTCAGCCATGGTTCGGTCCCCCGTGAGGTAGTTCCGCGAATGGTAACGGTTTCCCGTTCCCTGTTCCCTGTTCCCCGTCCACCGCACCCTGTTCCCTCTATTGACGCTATGTACCGCAGCCGACAGAGTTACGTAGCGATGTCTAACTCCGCCCACCTGTCCGCTCTCCTCGCCCCGGCCGCTGCTGCTGCCGCTGCGCATGCGCGCGGGCAAAGTTGGCGGTCGGAATAAGACACGACGAAAGCACACTCGAAAGACCGCCTCCGAGGCGGTCTTTCTGTGAAGGACAGGCTGCCTGAGGGAGACAGGAGAAGCCACATGAGTACATCCGTGAGCAGCGCGGCTGGGCCATCCCGCTTTATCTCACACCGGATGCAAGCGGTCCCGCCCAGCGGGATTCGCAAATTCTTCGACCTCCTCAGCACCATCGAAGACGTCATCTCGCTGGGCGTGGGCGAACCGGACTACGTCACCCCCGAGCCCATCTCTCGTGCCGCCATCGAAAGCATCGAACGCGGCCAGACGCACTACACCTCAAATTACGGGCTGCTCGAACTGCGTGAAAAACTGGCGGCGCACCTCGAACGACTGTATGGCGTCCGTTACGACCCCCGCACCGAGATCGTCATCACCAGCGGTTCTAGCGAAGCCTTCGATATCGCCCTCCGCGCCCTGCTTGATCCCGGCGACGAAGTCCTCTGTGCCGACCCGTGCTACGTGGCCTATCTGCCAGCCACTCTGATGGCCGGGGGCAACTTCGTGCCGGTGCCGACTTACGCCGCCAACGACTTTCGGCTACTCGCCGCGGATGTCGAGGCCGCGATCACGCCGCGCACCAAGGCGATCCTCCTCGGGTACCCGTCGAACCCGACTGGCGCGACGATGGGTCGCGAGGACCTGGCGGCAATTGCCGAGGTGGCGCGCAAGCACGACCTGGCTGTCATCAGCGACGAGCTGTACGACCGGATGACCTATGTCGGCCAACACACCTGTTTTTCAAGCCTCCCAGGGATGCACGAGCGGACCGTCCTGCTCGGCGGCTTCAGCAAGACCTACGCGATGACTGGCTGGCGACTGGGCTGGGTAGCCGCGCCGGCGCCGCTCGCCGAGGCGGTGATGAAGGTCCATCAGTACGTGATGATGTCGGCCCCGACGGCCTCGCAGTACGCAGCCGTGGCAGCCCTGGACAAGGGCGAGTCGTTCGTTACCGAAATGGTCACTGAGTACGACCGCCGCCGCCGGCTCATCGTTGAGGGGTTCCGGGCGATTGGCCTGCCGACATTCGAACCGAAGGGGGCGTTCTACGCGTTCCCGGACGTCACGGTGACAGGCATGGACAGTGTCACCTTCAGCGAACGATTGCTCGCGGAAGAGCGCGTCGCCGTGGTACCCGGCAGCGCCTTCGGGATCCACGGGGAAGGCTACGTCCGGGCGTGCTACGCAAGTGGCTACGAGCAGATCGAACGGGCCCTCGAACGCATCGGTCGATTCGTACAAAGGAACCGCCGTGACTGAGACAGCACCGACCGCCAACGGACTATCAACCGGGCCGTTCCACAACTGGACATTCTTAAGGAGCGGCGGATATCGAATCTTCAAATGATGGGGAGAAGAATATGATCGCTCAACGGGACGAACGTCTGCCTGAAACGGCCGAGGAATGGCCGGTCGAGGTAGCGCGTTCCTTTGGAAACGTGCCGCCTACTCCGTTCGAGCATGCGCCCGAACGGGTCGTGCTTTCATCCGAGGCTCATAGCCACCTTGCCGGTCACACCGCGGTCGGTCTGCTGAGCGGCCCCTTCGCCTACGAGCGAATCGGCGTCGGCAC
>JANPDX010000484.1:0-5409 GCA_031431695.1 Dehalococcoidia bacterium | reverse complement strand
CGAAGTCGACTACGTGAACGCTCATGCCACAAGCACACCGCTCGGGGACATCGCCGAGACAAACGCGCTCAAGAAGGCGCTCGGCGAGCACGCCTACAAGGTCGCTATCAGCGCCACGAAATCACTCATCGGGCATGGGCTCGGCGCCAGCGGCGGCATGGAAACAGTCGCTACGGTGAAGACCATCGAGACCGGGACTATCCACCCGACGATCAACCTGCACACGCCCGACCCCGCTTGCGACCTGGACTATGTGCCGAATGTGGCGCGCCGGGCGGACGTGCGCGTTGCGCTCAAGAACAGCTTCGGCTTCGGCGGCCAGAACAGCTGCCTCGTGATCGTGAAGTACGCGAAGTAGGTAGGAGCGTGGTTGGCGTTGGGTTCGTGGCGCTGGTGTACAATGGCGCGGTGGCAGAACGACCGGTCACAACAGTGAGCAGAACCATGGCGGAGCTTGAAGATGCGCTCGCTCTTGCTATCGAGCGTGCGCAATCGTGGGACTACGACCTTCCCCTCGAAGTTGCGAAGACTCGCGCAATCCGTTTGTTCGAGTGCCTGGCGTACGCCGGCGTTGATGCGGCGACAGTGCAAGTTTCTATCGCCGCCGATGGCGCGATAGCGATGCACGGTACTAATGGTTCGCGGTCTGTCGTGGTGGAGATTGAACCAGCGACTGGCGTGATCGGAATGGTGGTTTCGGATGAAAGCGCCCGGGCGGTAGTCCTCTCCTCCCCAGAATCGACGGAAGCTGAGGTGGTCCGGGAGCTTGAGCGAGCGGCCTGACGGGCTCCTCGACTCGGCCGTTCTCCTCTTTCGGCGCATCGCACCCGACGCGATGGACAAGGTTCACAATCGCCCGTTGCACACCGGGTTTCGTCTTCGCCCGTCGCGAGGTGAACAGTCCTTGTCGTTTTACGATGCTTCGAACGTTTCGGCGGAGCAGGTCCTGGTTGACGCTCCCGGTCCAGGCTGGGCCGTGGTCCGAACTACTGTTGGTCAATTGCGCGAACTTGGATTCGAGGTTGTGACCGCACCAACCAGCGGCGGGGGCCTGCTCGGGCAGGCGCATGTCTCGGCGATACCTGCTGAAGTTCACGATGGGCAAATTCCCGCCACCGTGCGGCAGTCGCTGGCGTTCGCATGCACGACGGTTACGAATCACTAAAACGGAGCAACCTTCTCTGCTTTCTGCTTAACTATCCCGGCTATGCCAGAACCGGTAATCATCGAAGCTGCCATCAACGGCGGGACCCCGAAGGCCCGCAACCCGAATTCGCCGCGTACCCCCGCCGAGATTGCAGCGGACGGCCTTCGTTGCTTCGCCGCCGGAGCCGCAATCGTCCACAACCACAATGACGAGCCGGTGGTGGGCGGCAGTTCGTGGGTGCATGCGCCCGAGCCCTACATCGAAGCCTGGCGCGCTATCCTGGCCGAGAAGCCGGACGCGTTGCTCTATCCGACGATGGCGAGTGGTGGCCCGGCTACGAATATCGTGGAGCGGTATGGCCACATGGTGGCGTTGGCGAAGGCGGGCGTCGCGCGCATCGGCCTCGTAGACCCCGGCTCGGTGAATGTCGGCGCGAGCGACGAACACGGCATCCCATCGCACGGCGGGACGTACATCAATACGTTCGAAGATACGCGCCACATGATTTCTACCTGCCTTGAACTCGGGCTGGCGCCGAGCCTGTCCATCTTCGAGCCCGGCTTCCTGCGAGTTGCCCTCGCCTATCACAAGAACAAAGTCATGCCCCAGGGTGCGCTCATCAAGCTGTATTTCGGAGCGGCGAACTGGGGCCTGCCACCGACCCCCGCCTCGTTGGACGCCTACCTGGCGATGCTCGACGGGACCGGCCTGCCATGGTCGGTAGCGGTACTTGGCGGGGATCTGCTTTCGATGCCGTTGGCGGCCTATGCGTTGGAACGTGGAGGACACCTGCGGGTTGGCCTCGAAGACTATGCCGGGCCGGGGGCGCCCTCGAACGTCGAGCTTATCGAACGTGCGGTGGAGTTGTGCGAGCGGCACGGGCGCTCGATTGCGTCCGCCTCCCGGGCCGCGGACATTCTCGGAATTCCGCCTTTACGTTAGTTGACACTTTCGTAAGCGAATACTTACAGTGCGCCTCATGGACGCAGCGCTCCAGGCGATTGCCGAGCCCCGCCGGCGGGAGATCCTCCGCGTGATCTGGCGGAACGAACTCCCCGCGGGCGAGATCGCACGCCACTTCGCTGGAGTGGTTACGCGCCCGGCAATTTCCCAGCACCTCAAAGTGCTGCGCGAAGCCGGGCTCCTCGAAGAACGGAGAGCGGGGACGCGGAGGCTCTACCGGGCGCGCCCGGAGGGCCTGTTCGAAGTGCGGGAGTACCTTGAAACGCTCTGGGATGCCGGTCTCGAACGTCTGAAGGCTGCTGCCGAAAGTGAAGCAACCAGGGAGAAATCACGTGACCCAAGCAACCACAAGTCGAGAAATTGAGCGAGAACTCCACATTGCGGCCTCTCCGGACATCGTCTGGCGGTTCTTCACTGAGCCCGAAAAGATGGTTCAGTGGATGTCGCACGAAGCACGCCTCGACCCGCGGCCCGGCGGCGAATTCTGGCTGGATTACGGCGGGTTCGACCGGGCGAGCGGGACGTTCATCGAAGTAGTCCCGCATTCGCGGCTCGTTTTCACCTGGGGGTGGGAATCTCTCGGCGCCCAGGTCCGTCCCGGCGCTTCGACAGTTGAAGTAACGCTGACGCCGGACGGCGGTGGCACACTCCTCCGTTTGGTCCACTCCGGCCTTGGCGGCCCGGAATCGGACAGCCATGCGCAGGGCTGGGACATGTTCCTCGGCTTCCTCGGGCAGGCTATCATCGGCAAATCAGCACAGCCCCCTGCCGAGGCTCTCTCGGCGAGCGAGCGCTACGCTTCGGAGCTCAACGCCAGGCTCGTCTCCCTGAGATATCTGCTCGAATCAATCGATCCTGGAGCTTGGGGCAAGCAATGCCCGGGCACCGGGTGGCCGGTTGGAGTTGCGGCCGCGCACGCGGTCTCGCACCTCGGCCTGATCGCGTTCGCCGCGGCCACAGCCGCCGGCAGGCGCGCTCCACAGGCGGACTTCACGACGGAAATGCTGGCCGAGTATGGCCTCAAGGGGCTGGAGGAGTTCGCCTTGGTCACGGCTACCGAGGTGCTGTCCCGGTTGCTCTCGGATGGTCCGGATGCCGTCGCCGCGTTGAAGGCGATTGAACCGGAGACGCTCGGCAACGCTCAGCCAATGGCGTTCGCTGGTGGTGCGTCCGTCCCGGCGGCGGGGATTCTTGAAGGCCCGCTGCTGGCGGACCTTTCGTGGCATATCGAGGACATTCGCAAGGGGGCGGGTGCGGCGTAGTGGCCGAGTCCCCGGCATGACTTATGGCAGACGATTTACTCCGCGACCAGGTTGTTGGCGCACTCGCACCCACGGGAGCGCGTAGCCGAGCGATGTTTGGTGGCCACGGGTTGTACCTGGGCGACAAACTCTTCGGACTCATCTCCGGCGAACATGTCTACTTTCGTACCGACGCGGAATCACGCCCTGAGTACGTTTCGCGAGGAATGCCGCCATTCCAACCCAACAACCGCCCGGTCGGGCCGAAAACGGTTGCGCGCAACTTTCAGGTGCCGGACGAGGTGCTGGCGAATTCGGAGTTACTGGTGGAGTGGGCATTGAGGGCTGCACGGGCGTAGCAGCGCGCTGTCAATCGGCGGCCCATGCCACGGGAGACTCGTTGGGCGGCAAGCGGCGAGCGCCCCCGCTGGAGCGCAGCTACCAACGCCTCAGCTTACCGGCAGGGAGCCCGTCTCGTAGTATCTGGCTGTGGCAAATCCCTTTTCGCTCGAAGGCAAGACCGCGATTGTGACCGGCGGGTCCCGTGGCATCGGTTTCGGGATCGCCCGCGCGTTCATCGAGGCCGGCGCACGGGTGATTATCACGGCCCGGAACGAATCCCAATTGAACGACGCGGCGAATCAACTTGGCGCCAATTGCATTGCGAGACGGTGCGACAACGCCGACCCGGCGGATATCGCGGCGATGATGGAAAGCGCGTGGTCCTTGAGTCCCATCGACATTCTCGTGAACAACGCCGGGATAAGTCCGTACTACAAGCGCTCGGAACATGTGACCCTCGAAGAGTGGCAAGGCGTGGTGGACGTGAACATGCGGGGGACGTACTTCTGTTCGGTGGAAGTCGCGAAGCGGATGTTCGAAACGGGTACCGGCGGGAGCATTATCAATGTGACCTCGGTGACGGGAGTAATCCCGTTCGCGAAACAGGGCGTGTACGCGGCAACCAAGGCCGCCATCCACCAGTTCACGAAAGTAATGGCGCTGGAGTGGGCAGACCGCAACGTGCGGGTTAACGCGATTGCCCCCGGGTGGGTCGAGACCGAACTGGTGGGCGACCTGTTCGCCAGCAGGCACGGAGAGGGGCTTCGAAGCGACATTCCAATGGGCCGATTGGCGAGGCCGGAAGACATCACGGGCGCGGCCGTCTGGCTGGCAAGCAACGCATCGAGCTATGTGACCGGGACCGTCACCGTGATCGATGGGGGGAGGCAACTGGTATGACCGTGGACGCACAGGCCGCCGACTTGCTGGCGCTGGCGACGGATATTGCCAACGAGGCCGCCGCAGTGGTCGCGAAGTATGCCGCCGAGCGCACGTTCATCGTCGAAACAAAATCGACGCCAACGGACCTGGTGACCGAGGCCGACCGGGAGACGGAGGCACTCATCGTGCGACGTATCCTGGCGGCGCGTCCCAACGATGGCCTGCTGGGAGAAGAGGGTGCAAACCGGGCCAGCACCACGGGCATCCGCTGGGTGATCGACCCAATCGATGGGACAACGAACTTCGTTTACGGTATCCCGGCGTACAGCGTGTCGATAGGCGTGGAACGAAACAGCCAGGTGGTGGCAGGCGTGGTCCACGATGTTGCGCTGCAACAGTCGTATACCGCGGCCCTCGGTGGCGGGGCGCACATGAACGGGCATTCCATCCGGGTCAGCGGCAAGACCGACCTTGCTACGGCGCTCATGGGCATCGGTTTCGCGTACGATCCCGCGCGGCGGGATAGGCAGGCGAAGTTCTACGACCGCGTGATGGTCGACATCCGTGATGTGCGGCGGATGGGGTCCGCGGCATTGGACCTTTGCCGCGTGGCGTGCGGGCAACTCGACGGCTACTTCGAGTTCCAACTCAATTCCTGGGACATCGCCGCGGGTGGCATCATCGTCCGGGAGGCTGGCGGCGTCACGACCGGATTCCACGGGCGGACTTTCGATGAGGGCTATGTGCTGGCGGCCACGCCCGCACTGGCCGGCCCGATGCAGGCGGTTCTCGACCGAAGCGAATAGCATCCGCACCACTGACGTCGGCGTTTGC
>JANPDX010000483.1:0-2309 GCA_031431695.1 Dehalococcoidia bacterium | reverse complement strand
ATCGAGTCGGTGATCTCGCTCAGCTTTGCGGCGCCGGCATCGACGTACTTTGCCGTCATGCGGATGAACACCGTGGCCTGGTCGCCGTTGTCCGTTCGGGCTTTTCTGAGCGAGCCCTGCATGGTCAGGGGCTTGATCCCTCCATCCTCGCCGCGGTTCGTGTCATCGATCCCGGCGTAGGCCTCTTCGCAGGCCGTCCAAACGTCTTCGATGCCACTCGCTGTTCTCGCCGCAATCGCCTCGGCCCGCAGGGTGGCGATGGTCGTCTCGAACGCGCGGCGCAGTTCTTCCCTGTCCTGCCTGGGCTTCGAGAGAAGCTCTTTGATTCGTTCTGGCAGGTCTTTGAGGTTCATCGTCTTCCTATGCGTCTTGCGAAAATCACGTAGTTGGTTTGGGCGCCCGCGCCACTCCCGGAATCACCTGCCCCAGTAAAGAACTTGAACAGGACAAAGTGCGTGAGGATCATGTTCCACACCCCAGAAGCATCAGGGAACCTGGCAGGCCGCTGGCAACATCAATCGTGAAGTTCGGCACCGCCACAATCGCTAAAGTCCCGACAACGGCTGTACCAGGTACGGTAACGGTGATGACCTCCTGGGCGGTGATGTCGTAAGTGGGAAACGCATCCCAGGTGATCGTGACCACGGTGTCGCTTGTCCGGATGACCCCGGCCACGCCTTGCAAGACCTTGGGTACAAGGTTCCATCCCAGGGCCTCGCCCTGTGCTGATGTCACCCCATTGATGATGTTCTGCCGCTGAAGATCGAATGAGGCCCCGCCTGCTGCTACCCAGGTGTCGTTCGTCAGTGTGATGATGAGCGTCAGTCCACCCGCAACGACCCCAACCTCAGTGGCCGATGCGGTGATCGTCCCGGTAATCTCCGCTGATGCCGCTGGGGCTGTGAGCCAGTCCAGGTATGGGCCAAGCTGATTCGTCCATATCCTTGTATGTCTGTATCCAGGCTCGAAATCCAGATACAGCTTTGGAAACCGCGCATCGGCGTTGGAGTGCCGGTTGTGGGCGTCGTTCTGATTCCCTGGGGTGGCGTAGTTGGCGTACAAGCCCTGCCCCCCTTTCTGTGCGTGCCGGTTCGACCAGATCGTGAACGACGCGGCTACAGCGGCCATTTCAGTACCAATCGATGCGGAAAGCACACTCCCCGCTGAACTCGATCTTCAGCGCTTGGCCCTGCTTGAGTGGGTACTTTAGAAGCCCACCTCCGGCTTCCTTCCACCAGGAATGAGAGCCACCGTTCCCGGCGTAGACCTTATCAACCAAGGTTCCATCGACCGAGACGTGACAGGCGATGATCTTCGGAGCGGTGACGCAGGCGTAGCGCGGCTCGCGGACGACTTCCTCGTCGTTGACAATTTCCAGCACCCCGCCGTGCGGGCCAAAAAGCACGCATTGGTTTTTCATTTGTCCGCCACGCAAGTGTGATGATGCGACGCTGCATTCGTCGCGTCGTGGACGATTGCGAAGGACAGGGATACTGCCAGGGCCATGCCCCTCGGGAATGTCCAGATAACCCCGGTGCCGATGGTCGCCGGAAGGCCGATGGATGCTAGCTTCGCGGTCGCTTCGGTGGGCTCTGCTGAGAAAGCAATCGCCATGTCTATCAGTTCAATGCCGGTCAACGCAGCATCGGCGGGGTCTTCCGCTACCAGGGCGGTCGGGGTTGTCCTCGTGCCAAGGGCAGAGGTCCGGCGCAAGCTGAACGTCGAGGCTGTCGCAGCCCCGAGGAACAAGTCCCACTCCACCAATCGCGGTCGAACGCCGGTTGAACACGCCATATCGGCGGCGACGTTGCCCGAAGTGGTTGATGTGCTCGTTTGAGCCAGTCGATAAAGTGCCATATCAGTTCCAGTTCCAAAGTTTCTCGGTCAGTTGCTTGTACGTCCCGACACCGGCTTGGGAGACAAGCCGCTCGCCCTTGCGGACCTTGTACTCGTGCATCTGAACTTTCCCCTTGCCTTCGCAGTTCGGGCACTCGACGTAGTCAGCCCCACCGAGCCAGAGCCAGCCGGGTTTTTGCTTGGAGCACAGGTCGCAGGCGAAGATTATTCTCATACCTTGCTCTGGAACCCGACGAGGGAGATGTACATGGTTGTGATCGCAGCCGATACGTCAAAAGCGAGTGCGGTGTTCACCGTGGGTTGTCTCAGAGGAACGGGGAAGGTAATCACCGAACCGCCGCCTTTCGGAGCGGGGATCGTGAACATCACAGCGCCTGCGGTTCCATCCCTCAGGTCGATGAAGGCATCCGTAGCTGAAGAGTTGAAAACAGCTATCGTAGTGATGTAGTTCC
>JANPDX010000482.1:0-3396 GCA_031431695.1 Dehalococcoidia bacterium | reverse complement strand
GGTCGCGTTCGAGCAGTCGCGGCTGACGATGCACGGCATGCTGGTCGGCACGGTGGCGTACATGCTGCCGGAGCAGGCGCTGGGCAGCGAGGTGACGCCGCGCGCCGACCTCTACTCGCTCGGGTGCATGCTCTACGAGCTGATCACCGGCAAGCCGCCGTTTACCAGCGACAACCCGACCGCCGTGATATCGCAGCACATCAATACGCCGCCCGTCGCGCCGTCGTGGCTCTCCGATGCCTGCCCGCAGGAGCTCGAAGACATCGTGCTGCGCCTGCTGGCGAAGGATCCGTCGGAGCGCCCGGCGTCCGCCGACGACGTGCTGGTGACGCTGGAGCGCATCGACCCTGCGGGAAAAGCCGCCACGCACTCAGATTCGAACGTCCTCGACCGGCTGGCACTCGGTGTCTTCGTCGGCCGCGAGAATGAGCTTGAGCGGCTGCGCAAGGCCTTCGATAACGCGGTCTCCGGCCACGGTGGGTTGGTGATGCTCGTCGGCGAACCGGGCATCGGCAAGACGCGCACGACGCAGGAGCTGGAGACGTACGCGAAGATGCGCGGCGCGACGGTGCTCTGGGGCCGCACGCACGAGTCCGCCGGAGCACCGCCGTACTGGCCATTCATCCAGGCCGGCAATCAGTACGCGACAGCGCATCTCGACGAGCTGGCCACCGTGATCGCGCCGCAACTCCCCCCCGGAGCTGGCGCCGAGCTGTCTCGCATCTTCCCGTGGCTGCGCCAGACGCCAAACTTCGTCGATCCGGAGGAGGTCAGCGATCCGGAGGTCGCGCAGTTCCGCCTCTTCGACGCATACACGTCGTACTTGAAGGCGATCGCCGCGCAGGCGCCCCTCGTCATCGCGCTGGACGACCTGCACTGGGCGGACAAGCCGACGCTGCAGATGCTACAGCACATCGCGCGCGAACTGTCGCGGATGCGCGTGCTGATCGTCGCCAACTACCGTGACACCGATATCACGCGCCAGAGCGCCCTCAGCGAGACGCTGGCCGCGCTCAACCGCGAAGGCGGTATCGAGCGGGTCGTGCTGCGCGGCTTGAGCCGGGAAGAAGTGGGCGGCTATATCGAAGCGCGAGCGCACGTCAGGCCGAAACGCGAAGTGCTCGACCGCATCTATGAAGAGACCGAGGGCAACGCCTTCTTCCTCTCCGAGGTCGTGAACCTGATGGCCCAGGAAGGCACGCTTAACAAGGACTCGGTCTCGGATATCGCCATCCCGGACGGGGTGCGCGAGGCGATTGGCCGCCGTTTGAACCGCCTCTCAAAGGAGACAAACGACCTGTTGCAGGTGGCAACCATCATCGGGCGCGAGTTCAGCTACGACACGCTCTCCGCGATGGGCGGCCGTTCCGATGACCAGCTTCTGAAGCTCATCGAGGAAGCACTCGAAGCGCGGGTGATCGAGGAGCTCGACCGGCCGGGACGCTACCGCTTCACCCATGCCCAGATGCAGGAGACGCTGCTCGCGGAGCTGTCGACGACCCGCCGCGTTCGCCTGCACGGCCAGGTCGGCGAGGCGCTGGAGACGTTGTGGGGAGACCGGGCGGAGGCGCACGCCGCGGACCTTGCCCGCCACTTCAGCGAGGCTGCGACGCTATCGCAGGGGCTGGCAACGAAGGCCCGGCGCTACGCGGCCTTGGCGGCGAGGCAAGCAGAGAGCCAGTCCGCCTGGGGTGAAGCGGTACGCTGGTACGAGGCCGCAATCGCGGCGGACGATGACCCGGACCCGGCAATTCTGACCGCCCTCGCCTACTGCTATGTGCCGGCGTTTTCGGTGTTTGATCCGCGTCCCTGGCCAACTTTGGTTCGCGCCCTGGACATTTACCGGAGCCATGGAGATGCCATCGCATTTGGGCGCGCCGTTGCGGACATGCCGTTGGCGGCTGGAGTCGGCCCGGAACAGAAGCATGCGATTCTCGTCGAGGCGATCAGGATGGCAAAGGAGAGCGGGCCGGAGATTAACGTAACCCTGCGTACAAGACTCCTGGAACACCGCCGATGGATTCGGCTGCCCGGTGGCTGGGGCTCCGAAGAGGGCGTGCGAACGGAAGCTCAACTTTCCGACTTGCTCTCAACTCACCCTGAGATTTCCGAAGGGTTTGCTATCAAACTTCTTGTGGCAGGGTTTGCTGATGAAAGTGCGGGCCGATTCAGCGACAGCGCGCGATGCCTGTTCGAGGCGTCGCAGGCTTACTTAGGTGTCGGGCATGTGCGTGACGCCCTTGACGCCTTATGGATCGCGAGTGTCAGCGCCTGCTGTGGAGGGGACATCGCTCAGACGCGAAAGTACGTGCAGGCCCTGATCGTATTGAGCTCGCGGTGGCAGGACAGCAACGGTCTGAGATTTGGCGAACAGATCACCGCCTCCGTGTCCCTGCTAAACTGGGAGATCGAGGAATTGCTGGGCGTCTTGAACGCTCCAGGAGCGGGAAACATCCGCAACTGGTACCAAGAACTCAGCGGTCAACCGCACGCGGCACGAGTAGACGCAAATCGTGCCGCCCTCGTGCTTGGCCCAGGTGTGCACATCCATCAACGTGGCCGTTGGGCTGGAATTTCTTTGCGAGCCGGCAATGTGGAGGAGGCCTCATCCCATTTCAACGCTTGGGCTGATCTCTGGAGCCAGGGCGTCGGCGCGGGACACCAACGAGCCGAAGCATTTGCGGCGGTTTCAGATTGTCTTCGGGCGGGGATGGGCGATGACGATTTCGCAGAGGCGGTCTTCCATGAGGTGAGTGTCTGGGATGGACACGCCGCGCCTACCCTGGGTATCGGCCTCGACGCGCCGCGTGGTTGGCTCGCCCTCCGGCTCGGTCACATCGAGGAAGCCGAACAGTGCTTTCGCGAGGGGCTTGAATGGGCAGAACGCGAGGGTTGCCCCATCGAGATTGGCCGCAACCTCCAGGGATTGGCCGATCTCGCTGAACTGCGGGGCGATACCGACGAGGCCATCGACCTCCTCAACCGGGCGGCTGCGATCTACCAGCCGCGCGGCGTAAAGCTCTTTCTCGATGAGGTCGTCGCAGCGAAGGTGCGACTCCAGGGACTCACTTCCGAGGACATGAAGTCGTCCATCGTGATGGTGAACCGGGCGATGCAGGCCGAGCAGCCCGACCTTCGGCCCGCCGCTTCACCGCAGGGCATCGTCACGCTGCTCTTTTCCGATATCGAAAACTCCACGCCGCTGAACGAACAAATGGGCGATGCCCGCTGGCTGGAGTTGCTCCGCGCCCACAACGTGCTCATCGAACGTGAGGTGCATACGGCCGGCGGTACGGTCGTGAAGACGATGGGCGACGGCTACATGATCGCATTCTCGTCGGCTCGGGCCGGGCTGCACTGCGCCATCGCCGCCCAACGGGCGCTCGGTGCATCCGA
>JANPDX010000481.1:0-10548 GCA_031431695.1 Dehalococcoidia bacterium | reverse complement strand
CCTTCGGTCATGAAGATGAAGTCCGTCAGTGCCGGGCTGTAGGCCCCGCCACCCGCTGAAGGTCCCATGATGATGCTGATCTGCGGCACCACACCGCTGGCGAGCGTGTTCATCGCAAAGATTTCGCCGAACCCTCGCAAGGCCTCCGGGCCGTCTTGGATGCGCGCCCCGCCCGAGTCAATAATTCCGATGATCGGCGCGCCGGTCGTCATCGAGAGGTCCATGACCTTCAAGATCTTCTCGGCCACCGCTTCGCTCAACGACCCACCGACGAGCGTGAAGTCGTACGAGTACACATAGACCGGGCGCCCATCCACTTTGCCCCAGCCCGTTACGACTGCCTCGCCGGTAGAATTGTCGATGCTGCGGGCGCGCATGAGCATATCCAACTCGTCGAAACTGCCCGGGTCCAGCAACAGGTCGATCCGCTCACGTGCCGTCAGCTTTCCGCGTGAGTGCTGCCGCTCGATACCCTTTGCCCCTCCGCCTTCCATCACCTTGTTCTTCAACTCGACAAGCTGAGCAAGCTTCTGTTCGGCGGTCAGTTGTTCGGGCATCTGTTGGTTCTCCACGAATCCGGTCCAGGCCGGACAATAACGAATTGGTTGGGCGCAAAGAACCCGGCCATCTCGGCCGGGCATCGCGTCTCACACCTCGCAATCCTAGCATCGCTGGCGCTCATAGTCTCAGGCTGCAGTCGAAAAGCCGGTTGGGGGACGATCGGATGGCCCGCCGTGCTGCGCGTCGCCCGTATCGTTCCCTCGCCCGGCAACCGCATTTCCCGGCGTCCAACATCGTGCCAGCAGCCATACCGTCCAATGAAGGTACACATCCAACTCGGGCGCCTTCACTCGTCAACAAGCACCCACCCGGAAGAGTGCCGATTCTGAACTCGGACTCCCCGCAGTGACAATCGTCTGCACCGCGCGTTGCCTTAGCACCGGGCCAGCCATACTCCCGCGCATATCGCCGAGGTACACAACACGAGCACGGTCGCATCCGCCGGCAACTCAACGTCATTGCTCCAAACCCAGTCCATCCTGTTGACCGGCCACCGGGGCAACGTGGGACGCTGGTTGCGCCGCTCGCTGGAACGCTCCGGCTACTCGGTCACCGGGTTCGATATTCGCGACGGCGACGACGTCCGCGATGCCCCTGGCCTTGTCCGGGCCGCGTCGGGGACATCGGTGACTGTGCACTGTGCGGTCCTCCCCTATGGCTCCCCCGAATCGATGGAAGTCATGCTCGGCATCAACGCTCAGGGCACCGAGAACGTCCTTCGCGCGGCTGAGGCCGCGGGACACCGTCGCGTGATTGTCTTTTCAAGCATCCAGGTGTTCGGCCTCAACTACGGCGAAAGCATCCCCCGGTCGTTTCCAATCCGCGATAGCTCTCCCCTGCTCGCGGTCCGCCCCTACGGTGTCTCGAAAATAGCTGCCGAAGACCTCTGCGAGGCATTCACCGCTCGAACCGGCATAGCCACGATCTGCCTGCGTCCGCCCCATGTCTGGGTGCCCGGTCAGGCCGCCGATTACCGTCGCAACTGGTCTCGTCGCCCCGAACAGGAGTGGTTGCCTTTCTGGAACTTCGGCGCTTTCATCGATGTCCGGGATGTGGTTTCAGCCGTCACGCTCGCACTCTCGGCCCCGGTGCAGGGCCACCATCGCGTGTCCATTTGCGCGCCGGACATCGCGGCGACAGCCCCGACCCGCGCGATGACGGAGAAGCTCATGCCCACCGTGCCCTGGGAACCGGGCTGGCCACGTTCTGGAGACGCCTGGACGGCGCTTGTAGATACGAGCCCGGCGCGAAGTCTTCTTGGCTGGCAACCTGTTCACTCTTGGGCCGTCGGCTCGCGCGAATCGGTCCTTGACCGGCTCGGCCGCAGACTCCGCGACCCATTTTCCCCATGAAGCACTGGGAAACTCGTTAGCTCACTGCCGAATCGTGATTCGTAAATCGTCAATCGAATTCGGGGTGTTGGTGGAGACGAGGGGACTCGAACCCCTTACCTCAGCGATGCGAACGCTGCGCTCTCCCAGATGAGCTACGTCCCCGATAACAAACAGGCCGCCCCATCGCACATCGTATGGAGCGGCCCGTGGAAGGGTCAACCTTGGAAGCGAACTACGCCCGGTGGGAAGAACCCCGGCCGATGCGATAACTCGTCTCCCCCGTGAATTCCCGCTCCTTGCCGCACTTCTTGCAACGTCCCGGCGTCAGCTCCCCTCTCGGAGGTTCCAGTACCCAGTGATGGACACAATCGGCAACCATTTGGAGCATTTCCGCTTTGGACATGCAACTACCCCCTCGAACTATTCGTCTAACGTGAACGACCGAGGGTGACTCTCACCCCGCCACCGGCCGTTGGCCAGTGTAGTCGCAGCTATAGACGGTTTCAATCGCTTATTTCGATTCGTCCAGCATTCCCGCCAAAGGTGTAATGAATATGACCCCACCCGAGACATCGATGCGGTCGATGACTTCTCCGATGGCAGGGACCAAAACCTCGCCCAGCGGCCCGTGCACCACGTACACGTCGTTCGAACCCGTCGTAATCACTTCCGTTATCGCGCCCAGATCCACGCCCGCGCCGGTCACGACCTTCAGTCCAATGATTTCGTGGACGAAGTACGATTCGTCATCGTCGCGGATCACGTCGTTGTCAGCGGCTTCCAACAGTTCGCCGCGCAGCTTCTCGACGGTCGTCCTGTCGCCGATGCCACCGAGCTTCATGATCCACTGTTCGTGGTCTGGCCGGGAGCGCTCGATGGTTCGGCGGACGCCCTCGAGGTAGACCGGCCGGCCCGCCTGGAGATTCCTCCCCGAAGGCGAAAAGGCCATGACCCGGAGTTCGCCCTTCAACGCGTGAGGACGCAAAACGCGCCCGACGGCGGTATAGCCCGGGCGCGGTTCTTTGGCGGTGGTTACCGGGTTGGTTGGCCGCGGCCCGCGAGGCTTTCGTATCGGCGCGGGCGCCGATTCCTCGCTGGTCAGTCGCCGATCTCCAGGTTCACGCGCACGTCTTCACGTACCGCCGCAACCTTCACCAGGGCACGCATCGAGCTGGCGATCCGCCCGCCCTTGCCGATGACCTTGCCCCAGTCGTCTTCGCCAACGTCCAGCCGCACTTGCACGCGGTCGCCATCTTCCGTCTCGGTCACAACGACCTCTTCCGGGTTATCGACCAGTGCCTTCGCGAGGTACTCAATAACCTCGCCCATCATCGTCTGAGCCATGGACTACTCCTCGGCGGTAGTTTCTTCGGTGGGGGTCGCGGCGGCGGCGGCCTTGGCTGCGGCCGCTTCGGCTTTCGCGGCTGCTGCCGCTTCAGCCTTGGCTGCTTTTTCGGCTTCTTCGGCGCGAGCCTTTGCACGAGCTTCAGCGGTCTTCGCCTGCTCCGCGCGCTTCACTTCGAGCTTCGCCTTCACGATGGGTGCTTTCTTCTCAAGTACACCCGCGCGGACGAGAATCTTCTCGGCCGATTCGGACGGCTGGGCGCCCTTTGCGATCCACGCTTTCGCCTTTTCACCATCGACAATGATCGACGGCGGGTCCGAATGCGGGTCGTACGAACCAATATTCTCGATAAATCGCCCGTCGCGCTTGTTCGGCTTATCAGCCACGACCATGCGATAGAAAGGATTGCGCTTCTTGCCGATGCGCTTCAGCCGGATCCGGATCATTGCTACTCCTGGAATACACCCGCGCCTGTCACGGGCGGAAAAATGCACTTCGAATCACGGTACACCATCGCGGCATAACGCGCAGGGATAGTGACGAGACTTGAGACTTGAGACGTGAGTGCTCCCCTCGCCCGCGAGGCACGAGTCGGGAGAGGGGTCGGGGGTGAGGGCCGCACCTCTACCGGAACATCGGCATCCTGCCGGAACTCAGCGTCTTCGCGATCTTGCGCGCCTCGAAGAACTGCTTGAGGAGCTGGTTCACTTGTGTCGCGTCGGTGCCGCTGCCCCTCGCAATCCGCTTGCGGCGCTTGCCGTCTATCTTCTCCGGGTGGCGGCGCTCCCACGGCGTCATTGAAAGCACAATCCCCTCCGCTTTGTTGAAAAACGAATCGTCGATGTTGTCCACGTCGAGCTGCGCCTTGATCTTGCTGAAGCCCGGCAGCATCCCGACTAACTGGCCCAACGGCCCCATCTTCCGTACCTTCCGCAACTGCTCCACGAAGTCCTGGAGGTCGAACGTCCCCTTCTTCATCTTCTCGGTGAACTTGTCCGTGTCCTCGTCGCCCATCGTCTCCTTGGCTTTTTCGATGAGCGAAAGCATGTCGCCCATGCCAAGGATGCGGCCTGCCAGCCGGTCCGGGTAGAACGCTTCGAGGGCGTCGGACTTTTCGCCCATGCCGATGAACTTCACCGGCACCCCGGTCACCTGGCGGATACTGAGTGCCGCTCCGCCGCGCGCGTCGCCATCCATCTTGGTAAGGATCAGCCCGGTCGTCCCGACCTTATCGTGGAACTCTTTGGCCGCTGTCACCGCGTCCTGGCCCGCCATGGCATCGGCGACGAACAGCACTTCCTGCGGCTGCAACTGGTCCCGCAGCTCCGCGACCTCTTTCATCATCTCTTCATCGATGTGCAGCCGGCCCGCCGTGTCGACCAGCAGGTGCGTGCAGTTCATCCGCCGCGCCTTTTCCAGGCCGTTCGCCGCAATCACCGACGGTTTCGCATCGGTACCCTCTTCGTGGTAGGGAACGTCTAGCTGCTTTGCCAGTGTCACCAACTGTTGGACTGCCGCCGGGCGATAGACATCGCAGGCGACCACCAGCGGGCGGTTGCCCTGCCTCTTCAACAGGTTCGCCAGCTTGGCGATGCTGGTTGTCTTACCCGAACCCTGCAGGCCCACGAGCATGATTACCGTCGGCGGCCGCGAAGATGTCGCAAGCTGAGGCGCCGCTCCGCCAAGGATCTCGATGAGCTCGGCGTGGACGATATCGATGACCTGTTGCGCCGGGGAAAGGCTGCGCAACACCTGCGCCCCAATGGCTTTCTCTTTCACCCGGCTCGTGAACTCGCGAACGACCTTGAAGTTCACGTCGGCCTCAAGCATGGCCATGCGCACCTCGCGCAACGCCTGGTCGAGATCTTCCTCGGTCACAATTCCTCGGGACCCAAACTTCTTGAAGGCCCCCTGTAACTTATCGGTCAGCGATTCAAACATTGGTGGATATTGTAGGGCGAGTACCGAGTACCGAGTACCGAGTGCGCGCCTCGGACTTCAGCTGCTTGACAGGGGAATGGTGACGTTGCTGGTCGGGCGCGCGTTGAGCCGGGCGGCAGCCTCGTCCGCCGGGTTCGCCGGAGTCGCGTCATTGCCGACCGAAGACACCGCCGCCGACAGGATCCCAGCCTGGCTGCCCCCGGGGTTAGCCGACACGTTGAGTGTCGCGGACCTCGCCGCGGCGTCCTCCGCGGTTGCCGTCTCTTTCTCGCCCATGTGTGATCCTCCTGAATTTCTCGGTGCGGCAAGCGTACACCCGGGCGCAACGGCCCCGGCTGACCCGGGAGGGCGTTGCAGGTTGCAGGATGAGGGGCGTCCGACGCGAATGACCGGCCACGCGCTCACAGGCGTACGCGCCTCGGACTGGTAGACCGCCCGTCGCGGCGGTACCGACGAAGATCGCTCTGGCCCTTCTGGGCGCAGTGCCGATGGAGCGGCACGACTACGATGCTTGTGTCCCCTCAAAACTTTTCCATACCGGCTCCTCCAAAAGGGTGTACGGTTGGGCATATGACAAACGTCCCAGAAGACTCCTCGGTCGAAAGCGCTGTCTGTGTCCATCATTGGGTTCTTGGAACGCCGGTTTCGGGAACGACTGCCGGCCTTTGCCGCGATTGTGGCGCGGCACGAGACTTCGTCGAGACCGTCAGGCCGTTCGCGCTCGCTTCGCGGCAGCGCCGCAAGTAAGCGCCGCGGGATAGCAACGGTCACCAACCACCAACCGACCAGGAGTCGCAATGGACCGACAGCAGAAAGTCTCAGTCTTGCTCGCGAAAGCCGAGGATATCCGGCGCAACGCCCTCAACGAACTCGATGATGTCGCCCGCCGCACCAACACCTTCGGCTCCAAGGAGCACCGCTCCGGGCGCGATAAGGTCGAACGCGACTTCGATCAGGAAGCCCTCCGCTGCGAACGCCTGGAAGAACCGGCTATCGACCTCGAGCTCACCAGCGCTCACTGACCCGCATCTCTCACGCCGGCATTGACACTCCCGCGTAGGATGAACTGACCGAACGGTTTTCGAACCTGTGCTGCGCCGACTACAGCCTCCCTGCTGCGGCCCCCGCAACCTCTTGCGATCGCCAACGCTTTAATCACATGGAGGCTTTAACCTATGGGGATCCTTGACCGTCTGCTGCGCCGTAAAGTCAATCACGATGACTGGCTTGCCGCCCACCCCGGCAAAGGCAAGATGACCATGACTGAGCCCATCGTCTCGGATGCCGAACAGGCCGCGACGCGCTCGCGCATGGAAGCCGAGATGGACCGCAAGAACCGCCAGACCGACCCGCGATGAAGTGTCCGCGCTGTCTCGCAGGTTCCCTCGTCGCCAGTCACGAAACTGTTTCGTGCCTCTCCTGCGGCCACGCCGTACAGGAACCCGCGATGCAGGCCTGGGACAAAGTCACCACCGTTCGCGATAGGACGCGCCACCACGGCCCGGCCTGGACCGACGCCGAACGCGCGCTCTGGCGCCCTGCCGCGGCGGTCGCCACGCTCGACCCGTGGCCGCCGGGCCCGCTCGCGCCTTCCTGAGTATCACGGCTCCCGAGCGGACCGTGGCGGCTGCCTGCCCGAGGGGGACACATGGTTCCGCGACCTGTTATTGTTCGCGCCACCTGAAATACTTTCACCGGGAGCATTGCAATGAAGGTTGGCGTAACCCTCTTCGCCCAGAACTACACCGATTGGGACCGCTTCGAAGCAATCGAAGCGGGTGCGGCTGATGTGCCAGGCCAGCGCATCCTCGATGCCCAGATCTACCAGGAGCAATTCCACCTCGGTGACCTTGTCGAGCCACTCGGTTTCGATTCGCTCTGGACGGTCGAGCACCACTTCACGCCCTACACGATGATCAACAACCCGACACAGTTCCTCGCCTACTTTGCGGGCCGGACCACGCGGATCGATATGGGCACCATGGTTGTCGTCCTGCCGTGGCACGATCCCCTCGCGGTCGCCGAGGGCTACGTAGCGCTGGACCACATGCTGAACGGCCGCAACCTGAAGCTCGGGATGGGCCGCGGCCTTGGCATTCGCGAATACAACGGCCACCGTGTCCCCATGGAAGAATCACGCGAGCGCTTCGGCGAATCGCTCCAGGTCCTGCGTACATCCCTGAGCGAGGAATGGTTCGAATACAAAGGCGAGTTTCACAACATTCCTCGGACCTCGCTTCGCCCGCGCCCTCGGCCCGGTAACACGCTCCTGGACAACCTCTACATCGCCTGGGGCAGCCCCTCGTCGATGCCCGTTGCCGCCAACGAAGGTTGCAAGCCCCTGTTCATCCCCCAGCGGCTCTGGGAAGAGCATGTCCGCGAACTTGGCGAATACAACCGAATCCGCACCGAAGTACATGGCTGGCAACCAGAACGCCCGACTGTTGTTTGCTGGGTGTACTGCGCCGAGGACGCGGCCCAGGCGGAAGCGGAAGCACGCCAATACCTGCCGGAGTACGGAGACAGCGCCTTGCGGCATTACCAGTTCCTCGGCGAGCACCTGCAGGGTCTCAAGGGCTACGAGTACTACGCCCAGATGGCGAAACTCCGCGCATCCCTGCCCGAAGGTACCGATACCGCCGGGATCTACCTCCAGAACAACGTCTGGGGCACGCCTGCCCAGTGCCTGGAGAAGTTGGAGCGGATCAACACCATGATGGGCGCCGACGACTTCGTGGCGGTCTTCTCTTACGGCTCAATGCCAGTGGAGAAGGCCGAAGCGAGCATGCGCCTGTTCGCTGAAAAGGTGCTGCCAAAAGTGCAAGGCTTCGCACCGGCCGAGATTCCCGTGCTTGTGAGCTGAGGCGGCTGTCAATTCCCGGCAATCCTCAGCAATTGGCGCTAATCCGATTGTTCGCCCTCTACCAGCTGGCACCGCTGCCACGCGCTTCGAGCACCTTTCGGGCGTTCCGCTGCACCAGGATCCCCGGGATTTCCATCTCGTGTTTGTCGTGCCGGAAGCGGCATTTGAACTGCCCAAGCGCGTACTTCGCGTAAAACCGCCACAACCCGAACTCGCGCACCTGGCCGATGTGGACCGCCTCGTGTGCTATCAGTGCAAGCCCGCGCGCCGTGCCCGTGGGGTAGTGTCCCGGCTTGATGATGACGAACGGAGCAAACGTGATAGCGCTCATCCGCAAGATCACGGGCAACCAGCAGAGCGGCTTCCATGTGACCACACGCATCCGGCGAAGGTCTACTTCCGGTACGAACTCCTGCAACGTGGTGATGGTTTCGTCCGTCAGCCGCATTGCAGCAGTCTAACCGGGACAGGCCCGGCAGAGGGCTCATTTGACCTGGTAGATGGCGTACTCACCGCTTCGGAACACCTCCTGGAGTTGCGGCATCCGTGCGAACTTGGCGATACCGGCCGGCGTGCCGTGGTAGATCTCCTCGGTTCCCACTACCACATAACGCACGTTGTACTTCTCCAGGTACTGGACGGCGAAAGCCTGCTCCGGCGTCCTATAAAACAAGTCTGTCTCCAGCCGGCGCTTCTGGATGAGGTCCTGGTAGTCCGTCCGTTGCTGGATCTGATGCCAGTCCCATCCGATAACGGTCGGGAGGCCGGTGTACTCGGAGATGCGACCGGTCCAGCGGTACAGCGGCCCAATCGCCTCCACGATGACTGGCGACCCCTCGACGTTGGCCCGCAGCCAATCGATGAGCGGCTTGTCGTCAGCGAGGCGGATCGGCCGGTCTTCCGACGGCTTGTTGTCCACCGATTCGACGAACACGGCGCCATCGAGGAACGCGAACCCATTCAAGGTCGGTCCGGAATCGTTGAATCGCGCGTTCTGCCGGGCCGAAATCCCCGGTGCCAGATACAGACATGCCGCGATCACGAGTGTGCCAAGCACCGCGCTCGTGGCCCAAGCAGCGAACGCGCGGCCCGGCCGGGGGCTCGGTCGCCAGCCGCGCACGGTCCACAGCGCGCTGCCTATGTACCAGGCCGCGTATCCCGAGGCCACGGCGAAGAGTTGCCATGCCTGCAAGCTGAACTTGAACACCGTGTTCATCCGCTCGATGTCGTTGTTCAGCGTGATCACGTCCACCCCAATCGCAACGCCGAACGCCAAGGCGTAGAGCGCCGTGACCAGCGTCCGCGCGACCTCTGGCTCAGCCCGCCGGAGTTCCAACCACAACAGGTTGAACAGGAACAGTTCAAAAACCACACCGAGGGCAATAGTCGTCAGGCCGAACGGCCACGTCGCCGCAACTACCCCGCTGATGAATACAAAGAGCGAGCCCAACTCCATCCAGCCGTTCACCACGGAGAACAATGGGTTGCGGCCATGGTCGAACTTCCGGGCGGCGAGCTCTTCCCGATACCGGACCGCAAGGAACGCGCCCGCGAACGCGATGAAGACGCCGAAGTGGACGAAGAACTGGTGCGCTTTCGTCGTCGCAACCGCCCGTTTCACGCCCGGGTCGAACGTCTCAAAGTGCGCGGTGTATGGCGCGAACGCGACAGCGGCTATCCCGCCGGCCAGTGCCAGGTGGCTCAGTCCCTCCCACCATCGCTGTTGCCATCGGCCTTCCGTCCGCAACAGTTGCCCCAGCGGTATCCCGAGGCCCGTTATCAGCACCATCGTCGGGAAGTCCCAGGTATGCACGGTGCGGACCAGTCCCACCGCGAAACCGAGCATTGCCGCAATAGCCCAGGCTTGTGCCCTCAGCCGCGCCCTGACCGTCGCAGCGTAGGCAACGAGCAGGCCGGTGGCCAGGCCAAAGAACGGCAGCCCCATCAGGTGGGGGTGAAGGTCGCCGAACAGCATCGACCAGAACGGGAACTCGGTGATATCGAACGTGCCGAAGTGGACGCGGCTGCTTCGCCACCAGTCGAACCGTGGCAACGCCGCGCCATCGACTAGCCATGCCCAGAGCCCGCCCAAAATCCCGACCATCCCGCCAATTACCGGCGCTCCGCCCGCGAGGCCCCATGTGTTGACCGTCTGCAGCCGCTCGATCCACTGGTGAGCACCGTCCAGGTTAGCGATCCCAATGAGGAGGAAGGCCCCCAGCAGGCCCGCAAGCACCATCGGCCGCCGCGACACCCTGGTGCCCACAGCGCGGGCCTTCGCGCTCAGTCCGGTCAGCGAATGCACCACCGAAAACACGACACTGGCCGCCATCGCCGCGTATGTCGGCACGCCGAGGTTGAACGCGACCTCGGGGACGATCCTGAGCGCCCGAATCGGCACCGCGAGGAAGAACCAGCCCATGTAGTAGTAGTTCAGCGAGCCGCCCGCGAACCACGGGTCGTACGGCGGCATGATCGTCGAGCGGGTGACGGCCGTCAGGTAG
>JANPDX010000480.1:0-2739 GCA_031431695.1 Dehalococcoidia bacterium | reverse complement strand
ACGGGGCGACGTTGTCGTGGTCTCAATCAACTACCGGCTGGGCGCGCTTGGCTTCTTGCATCTTGATGACCACCTGCCTGGCCAGGGGCTCAGTGCGAACTGCGGCCAGCTCGACATGATCGCCGCGTTGGAATGGACGCGGGACAACGTCGAAGCATTTGGCGGCGATCCCGGCAATGTGACCATTTTCGGCGAGTCGGCCGGTGCGGCGGCAGTTGGATCACTGCTCGCAATGCCGCCCGCGAAGGGGTTGTTCCACAAAGCGGTCTTGCAAAGCGGCACGGGCCGGGCGCTCGACCGCGAGGGCGGCAAACGCGTCGCTCAACTGGTGCTGGATGAGCTTGGAATCGCGGATGACCCGACGCAGATCCGGTCCGTCTCGGCCGACAAGATCCTCGAAGCCCAGACAGCCATTGCCGCCCGCCTGGGCCGCGCCGGTGGGCCGCCCTACAACCCGGTAGTCGATGGCGTCTCATTGCTGAAGCAACCAATCACGGCTATCCGCGATGGCGACGCGGCCAGTATTCCCGTGTTGCTCGGTACCAACCGCGACGAAACCAAGCTCTTCGCGGCAACCATGCGGCGCGACGAGATCGATGACGCTGCTCTTGCGAAGGTCGTCACGGGGAACTTCCCGAAAGCTTCGCCGCACGAGGTAGGCTCGCTCATCGTCACCTACAAGAGGTCGCGAGCTGAAAAAGGTCTCCCGGTGACGAACCTCGACATCATGGACGCCATCCAGACGGATCAGATGATGCGGATGAACGCCATCCGTGTGGCAGAGGCACAGCAGAAGCATCAGCCGAGTACGTACCTCTACCTGTTCACCTACGCCTCTCCCGCCCGTCATGGCGCGCTGGGCTCGTGTCATGCCCTCGAAATGCCGTTCGTTTTCGGAACCACGAAGGCCCCAACGCAGGACAAATTCGCGGGGAGTGGGCCGGCGGTAGAACAACTCTCCGCGAACATGATGGACGCATGGCTCGGATTCGCGCGAAGCGCCAGCCCGGGACACGAAGGCATCGGTGCGTGGCCCGCCTATACCGCGGATTCGCGCCCGACGATGGTGTTCGACCTTGCCTGCGGCGTCCAGGGCGACCCCTTCGGAGAAGAACGCGCCGCGATTGAGCAATTGTCATCGTGAGGGAGTCCCTGCAGCCAAATGGCGTGCTCAAGGGAATCAAGGTGCTCGACTTCAGCGAGTACATCGCCGGGCCGATTGCCGGTGAACTGCTGGCCGACCTCGGCGCGGACGTGATCAAGGTCGAGCCGCCGCATGGGGACTTCTGGCGGCATACGGCACCGGTCGCGCCCGGCGAAAGCCGCGGTTTCATGGGCGTAAACAAAGGCAAGCGCAGCATTTCGCTCGACCTGAAAAACCCGGACTCCCAGGACGTCCTCCATCGGGCGGTCAGGGCCTCCGACGTGTTGTTGGCGAACTATCGTCCGGGCGTGGCCGCTCGACTGGGCATGGACTATGCCACGCTTTCTCAGATCAATCCGCGACTGATCTACTGCGAGAACACCGCCTTTGGCTCGAAGGGCCCGTATGCCGACCGTCCTGGCTTCGACCTCGTCTCACAGGCGATGACGGGCATCATGTCGTTCGAAGGCGCGGGCGGACTTCCTCGCCCGATCATCACGACCTCGCCGACCGACCTCGCGGCGGGCATGTTCATGGCCTATTCGGTGGCGGCGGCGCTCTACCATCGCGAACTCACCGGCAAGGGCCAGTACATCGAAACGAGCCTCTTCGGCGCTGGCATCTTCGTGCAATACCGGCCCATGTTCGCGATTGAGAAACTCGACCGCGCTGGCCGCGAACAGATGCTTGCCGACATCAGGCAGGCGAAGGCCGACGGCAAACGTCCTGATGAAGTCACCGCGGAACGGCGAGCAAGAGGCGATGTCCTCAGGCGAAGCAACCCCTATTACAAGATCTATGAGACCCAGGATGGCTATCTCGCACTTGCCTGCTTGAACAACCGGCTGCGCCGAGGGGCGACGAAGGTGTTAGAAGTGGACGACCCCCGGGTTGAAGGGGACGAGTTCAACATCGACCAGCTAGGCGCCGACGAGACACTGGTGTTGACGGAGCTCATTACCGCCATCTTCTCGGGAAAATCCACCGACGATTGGGTGGCCTTGTTCGATGCCGAAGGAGTCCCCTGTGGGCCGGTGAAGATGACCGCTGAACTGTTCGATGATCCCCATGTGAAAGCGGAGGGATTCCTCGTCGAAGTCGAACATCCGACCCTCGGTACGGTCACCATGGCGAACAGTCCGGTGCGCATGAGTGGCGGCGAGACCGGCACGCGCCGTTCGTCGCCGGCCCTCGGGCAGCACACGCGTGAGTTTCTCGCCGAACTCGGGTACTCGGACGTCGAGGTTGCCGCGCTCGAGGCATCCCAAGTAGTCAGGACGTGGCCCGGTGCCTGACCGAACGTTTGCGACAGCTGTACGGAGGCTCAGGCCGCCAGTTCGGCCTCGCCCGTTCGTTCCAACCAGCGAACGAACGCTGCCACACAGGTCGCGTCGAGTTGGCTGCCGGCCACTCGCTGGAGTTCCAGGACCGCCTCCGGCCAGGGACGCATCGCTCGGTAGACGCGGCTCGAAGTCAGGGCGTCGAAGGTATCCGCCACCGCGACGATGCGCGCCTCGAGCGGGATCTGCTCGCCGGCGAGTCCGTCGGGGTAGCCTCGGCCATCGACTCGTTCATGGTGAGAGCGTACCGCGCTG
>JANPDX010000479.1:0-4304 GCA_031431695.1 Dehalococcoidia bacterium | reverse complement strand
CCTCGAAGCCGGCGCGATTAAGTAGGCATCGACGAGGCGGGCGAGCGGCCCGCCCGTCGCTCACATGAACACGCCACTCTTTCTTGCAGCGGTCGATTGGGGTTATATCGGCAGCCACCTGTTCTCGGGCATCGTGCTCGAGGGCGTTTGGATGACGCTGCGGCTCTCGGCCATCGGCATGCTCATCGGGGTGGCGCTGGGCACGCTGTTCGCCCTGATGCGGCTGTCCCGATTGGCCCCCGTCCGGTGGATCGCCTATTTCTATATCTGGTTCTTCCGGGGCACTCCGCTCATCGTGCAAATCGTGTTCTGGTTCTTCGCGCTCCCGCAGGCGTGGCCGAGTTGGGCCCCTTGGAACGGGCAGCTGTCGCCATTCACGACAGCGATCGTCGCCCTCGCCATCAACGAGGGCGCCTACATGACCGAGATCATGCGGGCGGGAATTCAGAGCGTCGATTCCGGCCAGACGGAGGCCGCGCGAAGCCTGGGAATGACGTACGGGTCGGCGATGCGGAGAATAATCCTGCCGCAGGCGATGCGCGTGGTAATCCCGCCGAGTGGCAACGAATTCATCGCGATGCTGAAGAACTCGTCGCTGGTGTCGGTCATCTCGGTGAGCGAAGTGTTCCTCGTGGCAAAGCTGCAGTACTCATCGTCACTCCTCTACTTCGAATGGCTGATCATCGCCTCGTTCTGGTATCTCGCACTGACTACGGTTGGCAGCGTCTTCCAGGCATGGCTCGAAGCCCGCTACAGCTCGAACTACGGACGCAACCGGGGCGAACGCAGCGGGCTCGCAAAGATCCTCTCGTTCAGTGGAGGGAAGGATTGATGCCGCTCCTTTCGGTTTCGGGCGTACACAAGAGATTTGGGCGCATCGAAGTATTAAAGGGCATCTCGCTGGACGTCGAACAGGGCGAAGTCGTAGCGATTCTGGGCCCATCAGGGAGCGGCAAATCAACGTTGTTGCGGTGCATCAACCAACTGGAGCGAATTGATAGCGGCGACATCGCGTTCGAAGGTTCGTCCGTCTGCTACCGGCCCGGAACCGAACGCAAGCACCTGTCCGAGAGAGAGATAGCGAAGGTGCGGGCGCGTATCGGGATGGTGTTCCAGCGATTCAACTTGTTTCCCCACCTTACGGCGCTCGGAAACGTCATGGAGGCGCCGGTACAGGTGTTGAAGCAGAGCAAGGACGAGGCAAGAGCGGTGGCGAGCGCGACCCTGGCGCGGGTAGGCCTGGCGAACAAACTGGATGCCTACCCGGCGCAACTTTCGGGTGGGCAGCAGCAGCGCGTGGCGATTGCGCGCGCCCTGGCGATGAGCCCGAAACTGATGATGTTCGACGAAGCAACAAGCGCCCTGGACCCCGAACTGGTGGGCGAAGTGTTGGCCGTCATGCGGGACCTTGCCGCGGGCGGGATGACGATGCTGGCGGTGACCCATGAGATGGGGTTCGCGCGGGAAGCGGCGAACCGGGTGGTGTTCATGGATGAAGGCGAAGTGGAAGAAGAAGGCACGCCAACCGAGTTTTTCAGCAACCCCCGGACGGAACGGGCGCGGGCGTTCCTGAAGCGAGTGCGCCAGGAGTAGCGCGCAGTTCCGCGGCGGAGCTACCCGTGCCCGCCCCGGACTTTTCATCGGTGAGTGTCCCGCCGCGAAGGTCGGGCGCATACTCTCGCTATGAGTGCGGAGAACGCGCAGTTCCGAGCGTCCGGGGCACGGGGATTCCGAAGGTCGAGCGAGTTGCTTGCCGCCCTGGCGGGGCGCGACCTTCGCCTTCGCTACCAGGGCAGCCTCTTTGGCTGGGCGTGGTCGCTGGTGCGGCCGCTCGCGCTTGGACTCATCCTCTCGTTCGCCCTGGGCAAGGTGCTCGGTACGGGGATCACCGCCGAGTTTCTGCTCGCCGGACTGTTCCCCTGGTTCTGGTTCCAGAGTTCGGTCCAGGCGGCAGCGGGCACGTTCGTCGGGAACGGCGGGCTTCTGAAGAAGGTGCGTTTCCCGCGCGAGGTCTTGCCACTGAGCGTGGTGCTGGGAAACACCCTGCAGTTTTTACTGGCACTGCCCGTGCTCGTCGGCTTCTTGCTCTGGAACGGTTACGAGCCCGGCCGGACGTGGATCGCGCTCCCGCTTGTGTTCGGGTTACAACTGGCGCTGATAGCCGGGCTCGCCTTCTTCGTGGCCAGCGTGACGGTGTTCTTTCGCGACCTGGAGCACATCGTCGATGTGCTGCTGAACCTGGTGTTCTACTCGACGCCGATTATTTACTCGGCAGAGAAAGTGCCCGACGGCTACCGGTGGGTCACGCTGCTCAACCCCGTGGCGCCGTTGGCGGAAGGATGGCGAAGGATCCTCCTGGACGGGCGGTGGCCGGGCACGGATCTCTGGTACTCGGCCGCACTGACCGTCCTGGTAGTGGCGATCGGCTGGTTCACGTTCAAGCGGCTGGAAGACGACTTCGCCGATGTTATCTAACGACGCAATCGTCCTCGCGGTGAGCGCCGTTTCGAAGAAGTACCGCATGGTTGGCCCCGGCTCGGAGTTGAAGACGATGCTGTTGCACCCCGGTGCAACGGTCCGCGCCCGCCGCCAACGGTCAAACCTCTGGGCGGTCCGCGATGTCACATTCGATGTCCGGCGCGGCGAGTTCTTCTCGATCATTGGGGCGAACGGGAGCGGAAAGAGCACGCTCCTCCGGCTGCTTGCGGGGCTGAGCAAGCGCTCAAGCGGGACCATCACCGTCACGGGGAAGATGACCACCCTGCTCGAACTCGGCAGCGGCTTTCACCCGCAGGTGACGGGCCGCGAAAACGCAATCATGAACGGCTTGCTGGTCGGCATGTCCCGTTCCGAGATGCAGCGGCTGCTGCCGGGAATCGTGGAGTTCGCGGGGCTGCAGGAGTTCATCGACCAACCGATGCGGACGTACTCCTCCGGCATGTATGTGCGGCTGGGTTTCGCCATTGCGGCGTTCATGGAGCCGGAACTGCTGCTCATCGACGAGGTCCTGGCGGTTGGCGACCGCCGCTTCCAGGAGAAGTGCTACGACCACATCGCCAGATTGCGGCAGCGGGGCGTGACCATCGTGATGGTCTCGCACGACCTTGGCGCGGCCGAACGATTCTCGGACCGGGTCGCGCTCATGGAGCGTGGTCGAATGATCGCCATCGGAGACCCACGCAAGGTGGTGGGACTGCACGTCGAACGGCTGGCGGACAGTTCTCCAGAAATTCGCGCGGCGCTCGACGAACACATCACTGGAGACCAGGAGGGCATGGACCGCCTCCTCGCGGAAGATCCCGAAGCCCGAGCAGCCTTTAATGAGGCGCTCAAGTCGAATCCAGACTACCTGCGGTCCGTGGAAGAAGAGGCAGCGCGGGGGAAGAGTTAGACCATTGCAGCGAAAGGGGCCTCACTGGAAGGGAGCACCACACCGCCGCGACCGCCATGGAGCGGTTGCGTGATGGCGCCAGTATGTCCGTCGCGACGAGTAGCAAAGGTGCGAATCGCAGAAAGCCGGAACGACACGAGCCCAGCAGCGCCGGGCAAGCGCGGAGTTCTTCGCCAGCACCTCTTTCGCAAGGCGCGACTGATAGGGAGCGCTGGGCTCTCGATTCGACCCGGATGTTCCCGGAGTCGTGCCACAAACATCGGACAATGAATTCGGCGACCCCCAGCGCATCACCGGCGTAGCGCTCCCTGCCAGACTTCGCCCTGACCCGAAACCCCGGATACACTCACGCGGCGATGGGGATGCAGAAGACGCGAGCCGCCTGGGCACGGATGCACGGACTGGTTTCGCAGGATATCGATATCCATGCTCAATGGCCGCTCACCTTCGGACTCGTCGGAAAACATCGACCGCGTTGGTTTCTCTTCCTCTACCTGCTGTTCCACATCCACATGTTCCCCGCCGTAATGCTCTACCGGCTCCAATCGTTCTTCTATGAAGCGGGCTTCTCCGCGATGGCGACCTTCGTCTCGCGGTTGAACGACTTTCTCTTCGACGTTGCCATCGGCAACCAGGTGCGATCGAACGGGGCCCTGCTGATTTCCCATGGACATGTCGTGCTCGATGGCTGGACAACGCTGGGGCACCACGTGCAGATCAACCCATTCGTCACACTGGGCATCGTGAACAGTTCGCAGAAGCCGTTCGAACTTTTCGGGCCAACCATCGGAGACTTCGTCGATATCGGGACGGGCGCGAAGGTCATCGGCAAGGTCACGATCGGCGACCATGTCCGAATCGGAGCGAATGCAGTGGTGCTATCCGATGTACCCGCCGGGCACACGGCGGTGGG
>JANPDX010000478.1:0-2123 GCA_031431695.1 Dehalococcoidia bacterium | reverse complement strand
TGATGGATAGACGAAGGCGAACCAGCTGATTCATGGGTAGGGATCACCGTGAAAGGAAGGGACGGGGAGCGACATGCACAAGGTATGCGGAGGGGTGGGAGAGTGCAAGAGGCAAACTGGCGAGCGGGAGTCGATTGCGCTGTCGCCTCTCCGCGTTTTTTTCCACGTCTTGTCGATAGCCAAAAAACGCCATCCCCCACTTCACCTTGGCGTTTTCGGCCCCTCTAAGTAGTTTTTTGCCTTTTTTTCCGGATTCTTCGACCAAGCGGCAAACCTTTCGGGGATCTATTGCGTTGTTATAGGAGTGTCCGTTCCCGCTCCCCTTCCCCGACACCGGAGGTCACCATGATCGTTGCCATCTCCAAGCCCCTGTTCGCCTGGGATGCCCTCGAAGATTCGCCCTCGTTGCAGTCCATCCGCTCTTGCCTCGAAGCGATCCCCGATGGAGCACTGCTCGCTTCCCTCCGCGCGGCACGCGGTCGTGGTCGCGACGACTATCCCGTCTCCGTCCTGTGGGGCACCCTCCTCTTGGCCATCCTGCTGCGCCACGTCACCATGGATGCCTGCTTGCAAGACCTCGGCCGCAATCCCGCCCTACGCCTGCTCATCGGCATCGAGTCCGAGAACCAAGTCCCCAAGCCCCACAACCTGTCGCGCTTCCTGGCCGTCCTCGGTGAGCAACCGCATCTGGACCACTTGCGTGCCATCTTCGACGTCATGGTCCAACGGCTCGGTCTGGTCGTGCCCGATCTCGGCAAGGACACCGCCGGCGACTCCACCGGACTGGCAGGGCGCGCCGCCGACAGCCAAACCCTCCGCGATGCCGAAACCGCCCAAGGACTGCCCCAGCCCAGCGGCGGTCGCAAAGAGTACAAGGACGACGACGGCAACGTCTCCAAAATCGTCGAGTGGTTCGGCTACAAACTCCATCTGCTCGTCGACGTCAAGCACGAAGTCTCCCTCGCCTATCACATCACCAACACCAAGGTCGGCGACAACGACATGATCCCCGCTCTGGTCGAACAGGCCGAACGCAACTTGCCCGCCGAACGCATCGAAACCCTCGCCTACGACAAGGCGGCCGATGACAAGGAGGTGCATGAATATCTCCACGACCACGACATCAAGCCGCTCATCCAGAATCGCAACTTCAAACTGCAGGAACCGGAGAAGGTGGTCGGTGGCCGCACCCCCTTGAACATCGTCTACGATCAGGCCGGCACGATTTTCTGTTACGACAAGGTCAGTCCCCAGCCGGTCCAACACAAGATGGCCTACATCGGCCACGAGGCTCAGCGCGGCACGCTCAAGTACCGCTGTCCCGCCCGCCACGAAGGCTGGACCTGTCCCAGCGATGCCGCCTGCAATGGCGACCGCAAGTACGGTCTGACCGTGCGCGTCAAGCAAGACATCGACCTGCGCCGCTTCCCGCCCATCCCGCGCGCGACGCAGCAATTCGAACGACTCTACAAAGGCCGCACCGCCGTCGAACGCGTCAATAGCCGCTTCAAGATTTTCTGGGGCATCGACGATGGCCAGGTCTACGGCTCCCGACGTTTTCATGCCCATGTCGGAGCCGTGCTGGTCGTGCATCTGGCGCTGGCCACCCTCTTGGCCAAGAACCCACGCCGCGCGGGCACCCTCGGCAAGATGCGCCTGTCGCCCATCGCCACAGCCCTGCAGGAGCAGATCGACCAAAACCCCGGCCAAATCGCGACGCCGCCCAAGGACGCCACCCAGCAAGCCGCCGGCTGACCCGGCCTCGAAGTGAAAACGGGGACAGGACCGCGTTGACCACCCGATAAGAAAGTTCGAACTTCCCCGGCCGTCGGCGTTACCTCAACCAGAGCCGACACGGTTTACGATAAATTCGCCGACGCCAAAGATGCCCAAAAAAACGCCGCCCAAGACGGGGACGGTACGCGGTGCGCGCCCAGGTCAGCGCTCACGTTCCGGGACCGGGACGGTACGCGCCCAGGTCAGCGCTCGCGATCGAGGTGGCTTCCGGAAGGGCTTACAACGCAACTGGCTCCCACAGCATTGACAGGCGAGCCTCGAAAGTCTGGCGACTTCCGCTACCCCGTTGTTTAGCGAAACACGCCGTAGCGGAACTCGCCAGAGTT
>JANPDX010000477.1:0-2087 GCA_031431695.1 Dehalococcoidia bacterium | reverse complement strand
ACCTCGATGAGGTGCGCATGGATCGTTGCATCATTTGCGAGCGGTCGGAGCACGGCGGAAGCCTGACCATCACCAGCGAAGTTCGAGCGACGACGGCGACCTGGAACGCTGTATCGAGTCTGGATGAGTTGATCCTCTGCGAAACGGACTACGCGCGATTTACGGCGTTCGCCGACGCAATGGCAAACCCGGACATGGCGGGCACCGCAATGTTGGGTATGCCGATGCGAGAGACGCCCGACATGCTTGGGCCTGACCACTGCGATTGTTGCCAATCGGAACTCGGCGGACATGCCTCGACAATTGAGCTAGTGCCCACCAGCCAGGAGTACCGGCGAGGAAGCCGCACGCACCGGCAGGGCGCTCTGCGCCGGCTGCGCGTCTGCCGGCAGTGCCTGACCTGGTGGCGCAGCGCCCTTGACGACCCGAGTGCGGTGCTGGGAGCGGGCTGGCGAGAAACCGAGGGTTCAGTGGGCGGCTGGATGAACCCGGGACATGGCGACGCGGCGACCTTCAGCATTCGGCCAAGGGACGAGGCCATTCTGGCGACGACGATGGAAGCCGACGGGCGCTCGCTTCGCCGAATCTCGCTTAGTCAAGCGCTCTACGCGGGTGAGGTTGCCTTCGTGGGGACTGGGAAGAAGAACCGGGCGACGGTATTCGTGAAGTCACTCGATGAAGCATCGCGAAGGCGGATTGCGGTAGTGGCACGCCCAGACCAACTGCTGGACGCGTCGCAGGCGCTGAAGTGGGGAGCGCGGGAGATGCTGGCGTCACCGCTTTCCCCGCAGCAGTTAATCGGGGCGTTCATGCGCGCGGGCAGCACGGAGCCCCTGCGGCGGGACGCCGAGACGGGCCTGGTGATTCTTGGTCCGGCGGAGGCCCGGTATGGCCAGTCTTGCCTGCCTTTCAGACTTAAGGCGCGGGACTCGACACAGATGCTCGAACTCGCCCTTTCGGCGCGCCGTTTCCTTCGCGGGTACGACGAAGTGGGGAGCGACGGAGCGGGCGGCGTGAGCATTTATGTGTATTGCGATGGCGCCCATGCGAAACGCATGCTGGCCCGGATTGAGTTGCTTATAGGGCCCGGTGTTCAGATCGTTCCCGGAACCATCGCGAGAGCGGCAGCGTGAGATCCCTGCTGGTGAGTTGGCCGGGGGTATTCGGCATGCGTGCCATGTCCTACGGAGCGTGTTCCCAGTCGAGCATCATGACCTCGATCTCCTCTCCCGCCTCGACGACTTCGACGCTCTCGGGGATGACGGTGAGGGCATTGGCCGCGCTCATGCTGGTGAGGATATTGCTGCCCTGGGGCCCGGTCAGGTCCGCATACCAAAGGCCGTCGGCGCCGTTCGTAACGAAGCAGCGACCGTAGAAGCGGCGAGGGTCGGTGTTGAGGACGCGTTGCCGAACAATCGCGCGGATGGTGGGACGTTCCCAATCGGGGCGCCCAAGCATGGTGAATATAGCGGGCCGCCCGAACAGTTCGAACGAGACCATGGAGCTGACCGGATTGCCGGGAAGCCCCAAGTGGGGAACCTGCCGACCATCGGGTGCGCGAAAGGTGCCAAAGGCGAGCGGTTTGCCAGGACGCATGCGGACCGTCCAGAAGTCGATGGCGCCTTCGCGGGCAAGGACATCCTTCACGACGTCGAAATCACCGCGGGAGACGCCGGCGGATGTGACCAGCATGTCCGCGTCGAGGCCCTCGCGAATCATCGCGGTGAGGTCTTCGACCGTGTCGTGAGCGATACCGAGGAGGCGCGGTACTCCGCCGAAGCTCGCCACCTGTGCGGCAATCGCCGGGGAGTTTGCATCGTAGATTCGGCCGGGAAGCAGAGCATCACCGGGGGCCGTTATTTCGTCGCCGGTGGAGAGAATCGCGACGACCGGGCGGCGATACACCGCGACCTCCGAAGCCCCGATGCTGGCGAGGACACCAACTTCGGAGGGCCGAATGACCCTGCCAGCGTGGAGGACCACGCTCCCCTGACGAATGTCTCCGGCGCGGGCGCGGACGTTGGCGCCGGGTTGGGCAGCCTTGAAAATCTCCACCGAATCGCCAGCGCGGGGAAGTTCGCCGGGGC
>JANPDX010000476.1:0-4688 GCA_031431695.1 Dehalococcoidia bacterium | reverse complement strand
GAACCGCGACCAATCGGGAGCGGATCCCGGGCTCACCATCAAACCTCCGCCAACACCCCCCGCGCCCCACTGAACCGCGACCCATCGGGAGCGGATCCCGGGCTCACCATCAAAGCTCCGCCAACAGCCCCAACCCCAGATGAGTGGTTTTGGCTCCGGGCTATCTCTCTCTGGTTCGGAGATCCGCTCCCGACGGGTCGCGGTTCCCAAAGGCTTGGCTACACCCGTTGACCCGGAATCCTCGAACCTGTAAAACCCGCTCCACGCTGACGGCAGAGATTCCGGCGTACCGAAGGTGGTGATTGATGTCGAATGAACGCTGGGTTCCCGATCAACCGTATCGCGAGAAGACCCCATTTCTCACCCGCGCGAACGCCGGAGAAGTCCTCCCTGCCCCGCCCAGTCCCGCGGGCTGGGACCTCGTGTTTGCAAACGGAGGAGTGATCCGCGGGTGGCACGATTGCGCCGTCAACCGGCTGGGCATCGGGCAGGAGGAGATGGATCCCGACCCGAACCGCATGGAATGGTTTGTTGTCACGGGCGGCTACGCTTACCTGAACGCGACCTGGATCCGCGTCTGGGGCGAACGCACCCCCGGCATGTCCGCCGCGGCCATCGATGCCGCCTACTTCGGTGACCACCCGGATGTGCCGCTATACGTCCCGGAGCCCTGGCACACGAACCCCGCCACCACGGCGAAGATGACCGAATGGCTTGGCTGGGCCATGGGCGCAATGGATCAGCCCGACCTCGAAGTCGACCGCCTCCACGCACGCAAGATCCGCGCCGAACGGCCCGACCTGGCGAAGCTCAGCGAGGTCGAACTCCTCGATCGCGCGCTCAGTCTCCGCCCCGAATGCCGCCACTTCTTTGACCAGCACATCAACCAGAGCGGCGCCGCGGCTATCGGCCCCGGTACCATCGCCGCCATCTGCGCCGCAATCGGGCGGCCCGAGCTGGCCATGCACCTCATCGTTGGCCTTGGCGGCGTCGATTCCGCCGCGCCCTCGTATGCCATGTGGGATCTCGGCCGGATGGTGCGTTCCTCGCCCACGCTTTCGAAGCTCTTCGATGCTGGCCCCTTCGGCCTCTGGGCCGTCTTGACGGCCTCATCTGATCCCGAAGTCAGGCGGTTCGTGACATCCATGAACGATTTCCTGGCAGAGTTCGGGTCACGCGGGCCGAACGAATGGGACATCCACTCTGAAACATGGGAGACCTCGCCGGATGTCGCCCTCGCCGCAATCGACCGAATGCGGCTGGCGCCCGATTCAGCCTCGCCCAGCCTCCACATCGGCGAGCGGGAAGCGGAGCGCAAGGCCGCCGAGACGGAGGTCGAGGCTGCACTCTCAGGCGATCCAGAAACGCTCGCCACGTTCCGCGCGGGGATGGCCAGCGCGGGAGTCTTCGTGCCAGGGCGCGAACGCTCGAAGACCAACATCATCCGCGTCATCGAAGAGACCCGGATGGCCGTCTGGGAAATTGGCCGCCGTGCCGTCAGCCGCGGACAGATCGAACAACCGAGCGACATCTGTTATCTGTTCGAAGATGAGCTCCACGACTACGTCGAAGGCCGCAATCGTGACATTCGTCAGGTCGTCGAAGATCGCAAGCGCCACCACGCCTGGCTGCTCACGCTCGAACCGCCATTCATCATTAACGGCCCGCCGCCGGCTAACACCACGTGGGCCCGCAAGGCCGACATTGTCTACTCGCCAGTGGTGAAGGGCGAGGTAATGACGGGGGCGCCCGGCTGCCCCGGTATCGCTCGCGGTCGGGCGCGGGTCGTTCACGACGCCGCTGATCCCACGGTCCTCGAGCCGGGAGACATCCTCGTCGCGCCCTACACCGATCCCGCATGGACGCCGCTGTTCGTCCCCGCCGCGGGCGTGATTGTTGACGTTGGCGCCGCGCTCAGCCACGCGATCATCGTCAGTCGCGAACTGGGTATTCCCTGCGCGGTCTCGGTGACCAACGCCTCCCACCGCATCCCCGACGGCGCAATGGTCGAGGTCGATGGCGGCGCCGGCACCGTCACCATCCTCGAACTCCCGGCGTAGGCGGCAGGTTTCGCGTGTGATTGGAATGGTTGGCTGCCCGCCGTTTCCACGGGCCGGCGAAGATCTGGCGAGGAAGTGCGCGGATGCGGGCACCACAGGTACCGGCATGTAGCATGGACTGGTGAAACTGGCGGTCGTGGCGGTCGTAGTCTGTGCGGCGCTCCTGGTGGCATGCGGGCGAGCCGAGAGCCTGGAGCCCGGTGCCCCTGCGTCCCAGGAGTCGGCTTCACCGCCGCCATCGACTGCGGCGGCGCGCGCCGACCTCAGCGGACATGCGGGCCAGGCTGCTTCGGCCACCCCAACTCCACCCGCCGCCCCCATCACGCTGGTCGCCGTCGGAGACATGATGTTCGGCCGGTCGGTGGGGCAGCGCATCCTTTCCGATGGGCCAGGACTTGTCTTCCACGATGAGCTTGCGGCGATGCTGAGGGCTGCGAGCATCGCGGTTGGGAACCTGGAGTGCTCGGTCTCGGAACGTGGCGAGCCCCAGGCGAAGGGCTATACCTTCAGAGCTCCACTGCTCTCGGCCGAATCGCTGAAGCTGGCAGGCTTCGATGTTGTCTCGCTGGCGAACAATCACTCCCTGGACTACGGGCCCACGGCACTTGCGGATACCCGGGCGGCTCTTGCCGAGCATGGTATTCAACCCGTGGGTGGCGGCAAGGACATTGCCGAGGCGCGATCGCCAGCGTTCTTGGACCGAGGGGGCGTGCGAATCGCGTTCGTTGGGCTGGTTGATGCGCCGGCGGAAGGCGACTTCAGCAGGGCCGCCTGGGAAGCGCAGCCCGACCGCCCCGGGGTCGCCTGGGCGGATCGCGAAACGGTCGCAAGTGCCGTGCGCGAAGCAGTGCGTTCAGCCGATGTGGTGGTGGCGCTGCTGCATTTCGGCATCGAATACCAAACCCGGCCATCCGTCAGCCAGCGCGAACTTGCCCATGCGGCGATCGACGCCGGCGCCACCATCGTTCTCGGCAGCCATCCACACGTGCTACAGGAAGTCGAAGAGTATGGAAGCGGCCTCATCGCCTATAGCCTCGGCAATTTCGTCTTCGATGGGTTCGATGGCGCGGCCAACGTCTCCGCCGTCCTTCGCATGGTGCTGACGAGTTCGGGAGTGAGTTCCTGGGAATTGGTGCCCGTGCTCATCGGCGCCGACGGCCTGCCCCGCCTTCTCGCACCGTAAACACACAGTCGTTCGAAGCCTGTCTTTCCCTGGACTCTCTGCGACCCGTCAAGACCTCCGTGATCTTCGTGTCTCCGTGGTGAATTAAGCTGTCACCTATGGACCTCGCCAACTACCCCCTCATGGAGATCGCCGAACAGGTCGGCACTCCGTTTTACCTCTATGACGGCAACATCCTCCGCCAAAAGTTCGGCGAACTTGCCACCCTCACGCAGCCTCGCGGCCTCCAGTGCCGCTATGCCGTGAAGGCCAACTCCGCCCGCAAAGTGCTCGAAGTCGCCAACGAGTTCGGCATGTGGATCGACGCCGTTTCCGGCAACGAGGTGCTGCGCGCGAAGCGGGCCGGGTTCGCCATGGGCCACCAGCCGCCCGTTGTCATGTACACCGCCGATGTCTTCCGCGATAACGCTCACCAGGCCGTCATCGAGAACGGTGTCCTCCCCAACATCGGCTCCCCTGGGATGATTCGCGAACTCGCCGAGGCTGGCTATCGCGGGCCGATCGCCCTCCGCATCAACCCCGGCTTCGGCCACGGCCACGTCCAGGCCTGTGATACCGGCGGGCCGTCCTCGAAGCACGGCATCTGGTACGAAGACCACGCCCTCGCGGGGGCCCTCGCCGCCGACGCCGGCATGACTGTCGTGGCGCTCCACGCCCACGTCGGCACCGGTCCGCAAATCGAAGAGTTCGACCGCAACATGAAGCACCTCGCCGAGGTCTTCGAGGATCTGCTCGCTTCGTACCCCGAGGCCGACGCCGTGAACCTCGGGGGAGGCATCCCCCACGCCTACCGCCCCGGCGCGCGGGAGTACGACCTCCCGAACTACCAGGTCATCCTCGTCGATGCCCAGCGCGCGCTTTCCGAATCAGCCGGGCGCAACGTCCGCGTCGAAATCGAGCCGGGACGCTACCCCGTCGCTGGCATGGCCTACCTTGTCGGCCGCGTGAAGGACGTGAAGGCCACCCGCACCAACCAGAAAGGCCCTGGCCACCAATTCATCATGACCGACGCCGGCTTCAACGACCTGATCCGCCCGGCCATGTACGGCTCGTACCACCGCATCTCCATCGTCGGCAAAGGCGCCAGCCGGCCGCTCGAGCCGTTTGTCGTCGCAGGCCCCCTCTGCGAAAGCGGCGACGTCTTCACGCGCGACGAACACGAACTGCTCGAACCGCGCGACCTGCCTCGCCCCGAATCCGGCGATCTCGTCGTGCTCCACGACGCCGGCGCTTACGGCGCCGCGATGTCTTCGAACTACGTCTCGCTTGGCCGCGCCGCGCAGGTGTACTGGGAAAACGGCAACGCCAGCCTCATCAGCCGCCGCGAAACCCTCGACGAAATCGTCCAGCGCGAGTGTGACGAGGCCCTTTAAGAAGGTTCCGAGCGTAGAACCGCGACCGGCAGGAAGCGGATCCCGGAATCAGCAAGACCGCTCCCGTCTCGC
>JANPDX010000475.1:0-1881 GCA_031431695.1 Dehalococcoidia bacterium | reverse complement strand
GCCGAGTGCCGAGTGCCGAGTGCCGAGTGCCGAGTGCCGAGTGCCGAGTGCCGAGTGCCGAGTGCCGAGTGCCGAGTGCCGAGTGCCGAGTGCCGAGTGCCGAGTGCCGAGAAGATTGTGCTGACGCGGTTTTCGAACGCTAGCATGGATTGGTTCTGATCGCGGCAGCGTTTTGAGCATAGGCTCGGAACCACCCGGCCGTACTGGAGGCAAGCGAATGCCCGAAATCACTAGCGTCGCTCACGTCGAATGGTGTCCGCGTTCACCCAGCATTCGCAGCAGGAGACTGCAGGCTTTTCAGCGCGAAGGCCGGGGCTCGACCACGTTTCGTTTGGCGTGGCTGACCGGGCGGCGTTGGAGGAGTGGGTCGCGCACCTGGACGCTCTCGGCATCGAACACAGCCCGATACAGGACAATCAGCAGCCCCGGGGCGTCACGTTTAACGACCCGGACGGGATCGCGTTGGAGTTGACCTACCCAAAGCGGTGAGTGTTCACTACGGAGGCACAGCGTTCACGGAGGCGACCAAGTTCACGAACCTTCGTGTTTGAGTCTCTCGCACCCGCCGTCCGAACTGGCCGATGCGAAAGGCGCCCATCTCGGGGCGCCTTGCAGTGTTGTCCGAGCCCTGAACGCTGACTACGCGCCGCGGCCGGGGATGTTGAGGTCCGCTGGTGGCGGGGCCGGGTTAACGACGCCGTTCATGAGCTGGGCGGGCACGAGTTGGCGCAGTTCGTCGAGCGTCCATTTGCCGTTTTTGAAGATGTTCTTGAACGGCGGGTACATGTCCTGGAGGAGGCCGACATGGCCGCCAGCGACCTGGAAGATGCGCCCGTTGATATTCCAGGCTTCGTCGAGCAGCAGGTAGACCGTCATCGGGGCGACCATATCAGGGCCGCGCATGGGATCGGCGGCTGGCGCTGCGGCGGCCGCTTGAGCGGGGGCGGGGCCGCCCGCGCCGGCGATGCCGCTTCGGGCACGCATTTCGCGAGCAGACGCGGGCACAGTGGCGGTGAGGCGGGTAGCAGCGCCCGGAGCGATGCAGTTCACGGTCACGCCATAGCGGCCGAGGTCGCGGGCGGCAACTCGGGTAAGCCCGGCAACGCCGGCCTTCGCCGCGCCGTAGTTCGCCTGGCCGGAGTTTCCGTTCAGCCCCGAGACCGAACTGTAGTTCACGATGCGCCCGTAGCGCTGCTGGCGCATGACGATCGAAGCCGGCTTGATCGTGGTGAAGTGGCCCTTGAGATCGACGCGAATGACGTCGTCCCATTCCTCTTCGGAGAGGTTGAATACCATGCGGTCGCGAAGGATGGCGGCCAGGTTAATGAGGCCATCGATCTTTCCATAGGTATCGAGCGCGGTCTTGATGACGCTCTCGCCGCCCTCCATTGATGAAACATCGGCGAGGTTGGCGACTGCTTCGCCGCCCATCTTCTTTATTTCCTCGACTACCTGTTGGGCGGGGCCGGCGTCGGTGCCCGAGCCATCGGGGTTCACACCGGGGTCGTTGACGATGACCCGCGCGCCCTCGGATGCAGCAAGCAGCGCACATTCGCGGCCGATGCCACGACCGGCGCCGGTCATCGCGATAACTTTACCTTCGAGTAGATTTGCCAAGTTCGTCCTCCTCGGACACAGCAATCCCTCTCCCGATCCTTCAGAGGAAGGGAGGAGAGGGATTCGTTAGGTGATGCGAGAGCGGCTGGTTAGCCGTTCAGGATGACGGTAGCGTAGCCCGGCGTGGTCTTCTTGCCCTGCGGGTTTTCGGTCCACACTTCGAGGTCGACCAGTTTCTCGCCGTTCTCTTCGTATTTCTTCGTGACGGTGCCCTTGCAGGTGATGTCCTCGTTGGGGAAGTCCATTCCTCGGTAGCTGCAGCCA
>JANPDX010000474.1:0-3150 GCA_031431695.1 Dehalococcoidia bacterium | reverse complement strand
GCCCCTTCCCTCGGTAACATCTCCTTTGAGGCAGATCGCGGAGTTGTCCGTCCGCCACTCGAACGCATAGAGTTCACGCGCCACGTCGCGCCACGCCGCCCAAGGACACCTGACATGACTTCATCCAACTCTGGCTCCATTCCCGCCACCGCCCCCGCGGCCATCTGGGTCGATACGAACATCCTCGCTATTCAGGATGTTCCGGTCCCCGTCCCCGGTCCCGGCGACATTCTTATCCGAATCCGTGCCTGTGGCATCTGTGGCAGTGATCTGCATGCATTCCATACCGGGACGCGCCGTCACATCCCCGGCATCGGCCCCGGCCATGAACTCGCGGGCGAGGTCGCCGCGCTTGGCCCCGGAGTTTCCGGCCCTCCGCTTGGGACGCGCGTTGCGCTCCTTGCCGGGCGGGTCTGCGGGACCTGCGAGTACTGCCGCGGTGGCAGGCTTCAACTCTGCCCGAGAATAGCCATCGCCGGAGGAAGTTACCCCGGTGGTATGGGCGAGTACTTCATGGCCCAGGCAGGCTACGTCTATCGCGTGCCTGATGGCATGACATGGGAGGTTGCCGCCCTCTCCGAGCCTTGCGGGATAAGCCTTCACGCCATGAAACGCGGCAACCTCCAGCGCGGTCAGCGCGTCCTCGTTCTTGGCGCCGGGACTATCGGCCTTTTCGCGGCCCTCGTTGCCCGCGATGGCGGGGCCAGCCGCATCGGTATCACCGCGCGCTATCCGCACCAGGCCGCTGCCGCGCGTTCGCTCGGAGTTACCGATGTCTTCGATCCCGCCGATGTCGGCCGCGGCTCCGGGGCCGCCTCCGAAGCCTGGGACATCGTCGTCGAAACCGTCGGCGGCACGGCGCCCACCTTCCAGCAGGCCACCCACCTCGTCGCTTCCGGCGGCACAATAGCCCTCGTTGGCGTCCACACCGAACCTCAGACAATCAACCTCTTCCCCATCTTTGCCCGCGAAATCACCATCGTCGGCTGTTTCGGCTACGACAACGTCGGCCCTCGCGCTGACTACGACGACACACTGGCACTTCTCGCGAAGTACCACGACCTGGTCGCCCCGCTGGTCACCCACACCTACCCGCTCTCGCAAGCGTCCGAGGCCTTCGCGACTGCCCTCGACAAGAAGAGCGGCGCTATCAAGGTCACCGTCTTGCTCTGAGGCTTGACCCGCGATCTGCACTCAAGCGAGCCCTTGCCTGTCCGCGTACTGCCCTCCCGGTAGCGGACTGCCGATAGTTCTGAGGTGACGACAACCGCTCCGGCTATCGAACTGCGCGCCGCCGGACGTACCTTCGGCGACCGCATCGCCCTTCACCCCCTCGACCTCGCCATCGCCCGCGGGGAGGTTTTTGGTCTCCTCGGGCCTAACGGATCTGGCAAAACGACCACCCTCCGGATTCTTGCTACGCTCATCCGCCCTACGGTTGGTTCCGCCGCCGTGCTCAGCCACGACGTCATCGCCGACCCGATGGCGGTCCGCCGCAAAGTCGGCGTCATGCCCGAAAAGCCCAGCCTCTACGAGCGCCTCACCGTCTGGGACAACCTTGTCTTCTGGGCCGATGCTCACGAAGTTCGTGAACCGGCCGCCGCCATCGGGTCGGCTCTCGCATTCGTCGGCCTTAGCGAACGAATGCACGACCGCGTCGGCCAGCTTTCGAAAGGCTGGCGCCAGCGAGTGGCCCTCGCCCGCGCAATCGTCCACCGCCCGCCCGTCCTCCTGCTCGATGAGCCGTCCTCGGGCCTCGACCCTTCGGCTGCCGCCGCCATGGAGCGCATGATCCGGCAACTTGTCGCCGACGGTGCGACCGTGCTCATGAACACCCATCGTCTCGCCGAAGCCGAACGCATCTGCGACCGCGTCGCCATCCTTCGCCACGGCCATCTCCTGGAACTCGGCAGCCCACGCCAACTCAGGGCCCGCCTGCTCGGTAACGTCGTCAAAGTCGAACTCGCTAACGGTGCCGCACTCGAATCCCGGCGCACGGTAGAAGCCACGCCAGGCATCCAGGACATCCGATGGCTGCCGGGTGGATTCTCGGCCCGCTTGCGTGATGCCGACGCCGATACGCCGCCGCTCGTCGCCCGGCTCGTTCACGCCGGTGCCAATATCATCTCCGTGGTTCAGGCAGGCGACCTCGAAGAGGCCTACCTCGAACTCATGTCACGCACCGCCACCGCCGACGAACTGGCGGCCGCCGCATGACCAGCTTTGCCGTCGCTCCACCCGTCCGGGCGCTCATCCGCAAGGAACTCCGCGAATACCGCCATCACCGGATGATCGTGCTCACGGCCACGGTGCTCCCGATCGTTTTTCTCATTCTGCCGATCGCGAATCTCGCGCTCTTTGACCCGGAGAATGCCATCGGCGGCGTCAACCTCGCCGTCGGCCAGGCGATGTTCTGCTTCTTCCTCAGCCCCGTCATCATCCCGGCCACCATGTCGGCCTTCGCGGTCATTGGCGAACGAGACCAGGGCACCCTCGAACCGCTCCTCACGTTGCCCCTTTCCGATGCCCAGTTCCTTCTCGGCAAACTGCTCGCGATTGTCGCCCCGGCCATCGCCGCATCGTTCGCGATCTACGCCGTGTACATGGCGGTGGTTGTCGCCGTGGCCCATGGTCCCGTCCGCGAAGCCGCCCTCGATTGGACTTGGCCGCTCGGCTTTCTCCTCGTTGCCCCGGCGCTCGCCACGTTCTCGACCCTTACCGGCATGGCGTTCTCCGCGCGGGCCAAGGACATTCGCGTCGCCGAACACCTCAGCGGACTCGTGCTGCTGCCTGCCATGCTCCCCGTCATGCTTGTTGTCACCCGCACAATCGAACCGTCCGTCGTCACCTGGCTGGTGTTCGCGGCTGCCGTCAGTGGTCTCAATTGCCTGCTCTGGAAACTCGCCCTCCGCGCCTTCGACCGCGAACGAGCCATTTCCGCCGCCTGAACCGCTGGCCGCTATTGCCCGCGCGTGGTTCGCTCCATACCCATGATTTTTCGCCCCTGGGCTTACCCCAATCGGCCCTCGAAAGGCTTCACCGACGGTGCGCGCGCCTCGCTGCCCTTGTGCCTCGTCCTTGTCGCTTTCGGCGCTTCCTTCGGCATCCTCGCCCGCGCAAACGGATTCGGCGTGGTCGCTCCCGTTGTCA
>JANPDX010000473.1:0-3098 GCA_031431695.1 Dehalococcoidia bacterium | reverse complement strand
GGCGTCAACTTCGATGACCGCCGCAGGCTTCTGGCCCGAGCGTTTCGCGCCCGCAAGGAGCTCGTCGATGTTGAAGTCTGATTCCACCGCGGTCGTGATATCGACGCCGCGCGCGAGCAGCGCCATCAGCCGATCGATCTTTATCCGACCCACCACCTGGTTCGCCATGAGGATTGGCCCAAGTCCCGCATCGGCCAGTATCTCAGCTTCGCCGAGCTTGGCCACGGTGATGCCGATTGCCCCGGCCTTGAGCTGAAGTTCGGCCACCGCGGGGCATTTCGGTGTTTTGAAGTGGGGCCGCAGGCTGACGCCAGTGCCCTGAAGGATGCCCATCATGGTGGCGATGTTCTTATTGACCCGGTCGAGGTCGAGGAGCAGGCAGGGAGTGTCGAGGTCGTCGATTCGCATGGCGCGAAGTCTACGCGGGACGGGACCGAGACGCGCACCTGACCCCTACGCGTTGGCCGCTTCCAGCGCCGCGTAGCGCTGCCGCTTGCTCTCGCGCGCACGAATGGTCGGGTTCAGCTCGATCTTTCGGATGCGCAGGTTCTTGGGCGTCACTTCCACCATTTCGTCGTTGGCGATCATCGAGAGGCTGCGCTCCAGGCTCGGCGGGCTGGGCGGCACGAGCTTCACCGCGATGTCCGAGGTCGAACTGCGAATGTTCGTCAGCTGCTTTGCCCTGCACACGTTGACGTCAAGGTCTGTGTCCTTCGCGTGCAAACCGACAACCATGCCGCCGTACACTTCGTCGCCGGGCGAGACGAACATCATCCCGCGTTCCTGGGCGTTCGCGATGCCAAAGGCAAGGGCCGAGCCAGTCTCGCTCGCCACGAGTGCGCCGTTACGGTGGCGCGTAATCTCCCCCGCCCACGCGCGGTAGCCGAGGTACTCGGTGTTCATGATGCCTTCACCACCGGTTCCGCTGATGAACGAGTCGCGGAAGCCGATGAGGCCACGGGTCGGCACTTCGAAGTCCAACCGCACGTTACCGTTGTGATCCTGGTGCATACCGACCATCTGGGCCTTGCGGCCAGAGAGCGTCTCGATCAAGAAGCCGGTGGCTGAGTCTGGCGCTTCCACATAGAGTCGCTCGAACGGCTCTTCCTTGCCGTTCGGGCCGACGTGGACGATGACTTCGGGCCGGGTGACCGCGAATTCGTATCCTTCGCGGCGCATCGTTTCGACGAGGATTGCCAGGTGAAGCTCCCCCCGCCCGCTGACCACGAACTGCTCGGCGCTCTCGCCGTCTTCGACCTTCAATGCAACGTTCGTCTCAACCTCGCGGAACAGGCGCTCGCGAATCTGACGGCTCGTAACGAACTGGCCCTCGCGCCCGGCAAACGGCGAGTCGTTCACGCGGAAGGTCATCTTCATCGCAGGTTCTTCGATCGTGATAACCGGCAGCGGCACCGTTACCGAAGGGTGCGCAAGCGTCTCACCGACGAGCACGTCACTGATACCGGTCAACGCGATGATGTCGCCGGCGTGTGCCTCCTGGAGTTCCACCCGGCCGAGGCCCGTGAAACCGAAGAGTTGGGCAACACGGTGCTGGCTAGTCTCACCCTCGTGGTTGAAACGGATGATGCTTTCGCCTGCCTTGACGTTCCCATCAGTGATTCGACCGACGGCGATGCGCCCCCGGTAGCTGTCGTACATCAGCGTCGTCGCAAGCATCCGGAATGGCGCGCCCTCGTTGATCTCAGGGCCGGGGACGTGATCGACGATGGCATCGAGGATGGGCTGCATCGTGCCGGACGTTATGTCGGCAGTCGTCCCCGCATAGCCTTCTTTTGCGTTTGCGAAGAGCGTTTCGAAATCGAGCTGGTGATCCTTGGTCGCAAGATCCAGGAAGAGGTCGCTGGTCTCGTGGATGACTTCTTCGATCCTCGAATTCGGCCGGTCGATCTTGTTGACGACGACAATAGCGTGGAGGCCAATTTCGAGCGCCTTGCGAAGCACGAACTTGGTCTGGGGCATCGGCCCCTCAACCGAATCGATGAGCAGCAGACAGCCATCGGCCATGTTTAGGACGCGTTCGACTTCGCCGCCGAAGTCGGCGTGGCCCGGTGTATCGATGATGTTGATCCGGACGCCGCGGTAATCGACGGCGGCGTTCTTGGCCATGATGGTGATGCCCTTCTCGCGTTCGAGAGGGTTGGAATCGAGGATGAGAGTCCCGACGGTTTCGTTTTCGCGGAATACGTGGGATTGTTTCAAAAGGGCATCAACCAGGGTGGTCTTACCGTGGTCAACGTGGGCAATAATGGCGATGTTCCGTACATCGGGACGGCGGGATGTCATACATCCAGTGTGCTTGAGGGTTCCGTAACTGGATAGGCGGGAAAAATCCCTAGTCATTTGGCCAGTCTTTTCCCAATACCCGTCGAGACCGCACACTGGATCTCTGCGCGAGACGCGCCCTTGGAGGCCACGATGGACAGCAGTTACGAACTGGTGCAAGAGATCATCTCGGGCAAGCGCCCCGATGCCGACCTCGTGCGGCCTTCAGCGATCATGCCCTTCGTTATCGAATCCGATGGCCGGCGCGAGCGCGGCTACGACATCTACTCGCTGCTCCTCAAGGAACGCATCGTCTTCCTTGGCACCCCGATCGACGCCATGGTCGCGAACATCATCATCGCCCAACTCCTCTATCTCGCCCGCGAAGACGATGAGAAGGACGTCATGATGTACATCAACAGCCCCGGTGGCAGCGTGACCGCGGGACTCGCGATTCTCGATACGATGGCACTGATCCGCCCCGATGTGAACACGCTCTGCATGGGCATGGCCGCGAGCATGGGCACAGTGCTGCTGACCGCCGGCACCAAAGGCAAGCGGTTCGCGCTTCCAAACGCCACTATCCACCTGCACCAGGTCCTTGGTGGGGCCCAGGGCCAGGCGCGTGACATCGAGATCCAGGCGCGGGAGACGCTTCGACTTCAGAAGGTGCTGCGAAACATCATTCAGCAAACCACGGGCCAGCCGATGGAACGCATCGAACACGACACCGACCGCGACTTTTACCTCGACCCGAGGGGCGCCAAAGCCTACGGCCTGATCGATGAAATCCTGGAAAAGCCGAGCAAAGTCAC
>JANPDX010000472.1:0-1937 GCA_031431695.1 Dehalococcoidia bacterium | reverse complement strand
GGGAGGTCGCGAGGGAGTATTCCCAGTACACACCGTTCGTATCCTGGAGCCGGAGGCCGAGTGTCGCGACGCTGGCGGCGAGTGGAAGTTGAGCCCACAGGCCGATGTATCGCGAGCCCGCCGGTACGAACTTCGCCGGCCTGGGCGCCGAATCCGGGAGAGCCAGGCGTGCGAGGAGCGACCCCAGCGACGGTCCCGCAAAGTCGTCGCGCCAGTAGGCCAGCGCCTGGAACTCCTGCGAAACGACACCGAGGACAGTCAACGGCTGCGAGTTGTACTGCGAGATCGAGTACGACCCTCCGGCCCGGGACGCTAGCGTGATTTCGGTGGACTCGGTGACGGTGGAGAGGCGTTCAGTCATCACTTCGTCCGACACGCCGGTCGGCTGGCGGATGTTCTCGAAGCGGGACTCAGCCCCGGCGGTGAAGGCGGCCCGGTCGTCATAGCCGCGTTCAAGAGTCGCGCGGTATCCGGCCGCGAACATGCCCACCGCGGTTGCGAGGAGCAGGAGCAAGATCAGCCTGCTGTACTGCATCGGCGCCCGCGTCATTCGGGAGAGGCCGAGGGCTACCGTTGGGCTTTCGAGGCGATGCGTTGCCCATGCCACCAACCGGAGGGCCAGTGGGAAGAGCCGAAGGAATACCAACGCAACCATGAGCATGAAGAGGGTGGGCGAGGCAAGGAGCAGCGGGTCGGCCGAAAGGTCGCCGAAGAGCCGTTCGGTAACAAGCGAACCCTTCTCGCGGAGTTGGTAGAACATGAATGCCCCAACGCCCACAAGGACCAGGTCCATGTAATAGCGGAGGAAAACGGGCTGGGTTTGAGGCCGGGCGAGGGAGTGTTTGTAGTCGATGGTGCTGTGGCGCGCGGCCCGCCAGGCAGGAATCAGCAGCGCGGCAAAGGCCAGCGCGGAGCCACCGAGGGCCGCGACGAAGGCGAGCCGCGACATCGGAACGTCAAGAGCAGCGTTACCGCTGAGGCTTTCGAAGGGCGGCGTGAAGCCAAGAACCGAGATGCCGAGTTTCGCGATGTAGGGGCCGGCAAGCGCGGCCGTTCCACAAAGGATCAGTCCTTCGATCGCGTAAATCGCGACTACCTGGCGGCTGCTCGCCCCGCGTGAACGCAGGAGGGCGATCTCGCCGGCCTGACGCTCCACCAGCATGGTCGCGACCATGACCAGGTAGTAAAGGGCGATGCCGACGACCTGGAGCATCAGGGCGAACAGCGGGAGCCGCGTGAAGAACAGCTTGGTCCGGTATGCCGACACAATGTCCGGCAGCTTCGTATCCGTGGTTGCGCCGTTTATTGCCTCGCGGATGGACGGATCGAGTGCGCGTGTGCCGTCCTCCACACTCCGGGCGTTGCGCGCGTTGATCTTGCCGATGGAAATAAGGCCATACGTCTCGATGGTGCTGTCGATGTCCGGGAGGTAGGCAGCGAGAGATTGATTGACCACGGATTCATCCACCCAGAACGGGTAGGTCTGCCAGTTGGCGGAATCAGCGACGAAGCGGTCAGTTTTTCCGAACCAGTACGGATCTGCGAGGTCCCTCGGTTCGATCAGCCCGACGACGGTGACGGATACGGGGAACTTATCCTGCCGCCAGAAGGGGAAGAGGTCAAACGAGGCGCCGATCCCAATGCCGAGTTGGGTCGCCGCTTGATTGCCAATCATCACTTCGATCCGCGGTGGACTGTCACCCTCCGGAGCCACCGGCTTGCGGCCTTCGACAATACGGATCTCGGAATCGAGTCGGTCGGCGAACTGGAAGTGGGCCCGAGGCCGGCTGTCTTCCTTAGGGAACGGTTGCCCGGGCGCGGCGAGGTAGAACGTAGCCGACCGCCCGTAGTGGACCACTTCTCCAAGAGCCACGCCGGCTTGCCGTAGAAGAATTCGATCGACGGTCTCGCGCCGGGTCGCGTAATCGGAGACGCCG
>JANPDX010000471.1:0-1669 GCA_031431695.1 Dehalococcoidia bacterium | reverse complement strand
CGCACTCTGGCTGTTCAAACGGTTCGACCTTTCAGTCGAGGCGGCAGGCACCGTGTTTTTCGTAGCGGGCATCCTGAGCGCCGGATCGCAGCTCGCCTCCCCGGTCCTGGCAAGGCGTATCGGCCTGATACGCACCATGGTGTTCACTCATTTGCCAGCGAACGTATTCCTCGTCATCGCGGCGTTCATGCCCAGCGCCCCGCTCGCCATTGCCTTTCTGCTCGCGCGGATGGCGCTCTCCCAGATGGACGTGCCCGCTCGCCAGTCATACGTCATGGCGGTTGTCCCGCCCGAACGCCGAACAGCCGCCGCGAGTATCACCAACGTGCCACGCAGCCTCGCGTCCGCGGTCTCGCCGCTCATCGCCGGTATCATGCTCTCGGCGACGTCGTTCGGATGGCCGCTTGTTTCGGGCGGCGCACTGAAGATCCTGTATGACCTGCTCCTCCTCCGGCAGTTCGGTTCGCTGCATCCAGAAGAAGAGACCGAAGAGTAAGGTTTCGGTTGTTCGCCCATGCGTTTGTGTACCATGGCGCTCCACGTATTGGAGGCTCCGAAGATGACATCTCGAGCGGTCGCAAGTTTGTTTGCGGCGATCCTTCTCGCCATCGTGTTGCTGGGCACGTCCCGGACAGTCGACGCCGCCACAACCCGCACCTGGACTGGCAATGGCACGACCAACAACTGGTCGGAGGCCGCGAACTGGTCCGGTGCGGTCGCTCCAGTAGCGGGGGATAGCCTTGTCTTTCCTTCTGGCGCGAATCGCAAAACGAACAACAACAACTTCCCCGTGAACACGTCGTTTGAGGACGTCACGTTTACGGGCTCGGGTTACATCGTCGATGGCAACCCGATCGCGGTCGTTGATGAAGTCATCAACCAGCCGCCGACCGGGACCAACGTCGTCGCGCTCAACATAAACGGTTCCGCGGACGTTACTTGCCAATCGGGCAAGCTTGTCCTCGCGGGGAACAATAGCTTCACGGAATCGGTCAACGTTTCTGGTGGAGTGCTTCTCGCCACGAGCGACACAGCACTCGGCTCCGCCAACGGGACGACCGAGGTCGATGCCGGCGGCACCCTCCAGCTCTCCGGCACCATTCACCTTCAGGGCGAGGAGATCGAACTTCGCGGCACCGGGTTCGATGGAAACGGAGCACTCCAGTCACTCACGGGCACCAACCGCACGACCGAAGTGCAAATCTTTGGGGCGACGACAATCGGAGTCTTCAACAGTGTCCTGGTGATCGACAGCCTCACCCACTTCGGAGCGGGCCCGGGCTTCACGCTCGTGGGCGGAGGAAAACTCCAGGTTGAGTCTTCGACACTTCCCGGTCCGGTGAACGTTGAACACGGCAACCTCACCTGGAACGGCTCCTCCCAGGCCTTCGTGACAGTCCAACCCGAAGGCTGGCTGCGCGGCACCGGAATGGTCTCTCAGGTGGACGTTTTTGGCGGACTCGTGTGGCCCGGCTCCGGAAACGCCCCTGGCATCCTCAATGTCTTCGGCGCCGCCGTCTTCCACTCCGGCTACTTCCGCATCGACATCGATGGGCCGTTAGCGGGCACCGGTTACGGCCAACTCGCCGCCCGATCCGTATCCCTCAGTCCGGTCGCAACCCTGCTTGAGGTAGACCTCAATTCGACGCCATCCGTGGGGGACGTGTAC
>JANPDX010000470.1:0-7004 GCA_031431695.1 Dehalococcoidia bacterium | reverse complement strand
TCGCGCCGGACGGCGGACGGGTTCAAGGCGTCCATCGCGGATAAGAAGCACACCGTGGTGGCGTGGCCATGGGACCACCTCGCGACGACCGTTGCCTGGGACGCGACCCGCGCGGAAAACGTTTCGGAAGAGACGCTCGGTGTGGCGCTGGCAGGGATCGGCGGGACATATGCGCTCCGCCATCGGGAGCAACTGGCAGCAGTTCTAGACCTCTGGCAGCAGATCGTGGGCGTCATCCACGATTCGGCCGTGCGACCGGATCTGGCTCGCATGGGTGGCGAGATGCTCGAAGCGTATGAACAGGTGACGACGAACCTGGCGACTTAGTTTTCGGGCAGTGGGAACTCCGGAAAGTCGCCGCCGCCTTCGCGCCATCACCCCCAACCCCCTCTCCCACTGCGGTGGGCGAGGGGGATCACCAGGGCTGCCATGAACACATCACGGTTGCGTTCAACCTGGCGACCTAGTTTTCGGGCAGCGGGAACTCCGGAAAGTCGCCGCCGCCTTCGCGGATTTGATCGAGGATGCGGCGGGCCATGTCGTCCATTTGTTCGGGGGTGATACCCATCTTTTCGAGGGTGGTCTTCATGAGCCGCTGGACTTCCGGCATATCCTGGCGGATGAGTGCTTCGGCCATTTCGAGTTGGGTTTCAATGGCGTGGAATCGTTCGCGGCGTTCGGTGTCGTTTTCCGTGGTGAGGATTGTCGACATGAGGCGCGTGAAGAGCGTGGTAGTCCGGGCTATCCGGATACGGTCGTCCTGGTGTGGCGGGAAGTCGCCGGTTACCGCGACTTCGAGACCGGTGCGTTTATCGGTGGCTGCGTACTGTTCGGCCATGGAATCGAGGATACCCGAAGTGGCAAGTATTCGCGGTGATGTACGGGGACGAGCAGGGACGGGGCGGTTACCAGCCGAGGGCGCGTTCCACACTTTCGACCGTGCCCGTGGCCTTCACGATGTTCGCCACATACTGCGAGGCCGCAGTTTCGGGGTCCTTCAGGCCGTTGCCCGTGAGGATGGCGACGGCCCGCCCGCCCCTGATACGGCCAGAGCGAGCACCTTTCAAGAGGCCGGCCACACTCGCCGCGCTGGCAGGTTCGACGAAGAGCCCTTCTTTGTTGGCGAGCAGGCGGTACGCCTCGAGGATTTCGTCGTCGGTAACGGCCTCGATCAGTCCGCCACTTTCGTCGCGGGCGCTGGTCGCGCCTTTCCAGCTGGCCGGGTTTCCGATGCGGATAGCGGTCGCGATTGTCTGGGGTTCCGGGATGGGGGAACCCCAGACCAGCGGGGCGGCGCCGGCGGCCTGGAACCCGTACATCATGGGGTGGAGCGTGGCACGGCCGGTTTCGGCGCATTCGCCGAAGCCTTTCCAGTAGGCGGTGATGTTCCCCGCGTTGCCCACCGGGATTGCGAGGATGTCGGGGGCATCGCCGAGTGATTCGCAGATTTCGTAGGCGGCGGTCTTTTGGCCCTGGATGCGGTCCGGGTTGACCGAGTTCACAAGCGCGACGGGATGTTTCGCGGTGAGTTGGCGGGCGGCGTTGAGGGCGTCGTCGAAGTTGCCCTCGACTTCGATGATTCGGCTGCCGTAGGCAACGGCCTGGGCCATCTTTCCCGCAGCCACCTTGCCGCCGGGGACGAGGACGAAGCAATCGATGCCACACTTCGCCGCATAGGCGGCTGCGCTCGCGCTGGTGTTGCCGGTGCTGGCGCACATGATGGCGCGCGCTCCGGATTCCAGCGCCTTCGCGACGGCGACCACCATCCCGCGATCCTTGAAAGACCCTGTCGGGTTGCAACTTTCGAGCTTGAACCAGAGCTCATCGAGCCCGCACTCACGTTCTAGCGTCGCCGACCGGACGAGCGGGGTATCACCTTCGCCGAGGGTGATACGCGGTGTGTGTTCGGTGAGAGGGAGCACGGATGCCCATCGATAAAGCACGCCCCGCGGTTGGGGCATAGCGCCGGTCACGGTTCCTCCGGAGGACGGAATGCGTGGAACTTCGACTCTCGCAGTTCCTGTTCCAGCATCTGGATTTGCTTCCGGCGCTGCTTTTCCATCATCGCGTTGTACTTTGCGAATTCTTCGCGGACGTGGTCAACGACTTCGGCAATGTCCTTGCGGATGTTCGAGACACGCTCACCGAGGCCGGAATGGCGGCCTTCGAGGAGGGTGACTTCTCCATGGACCTTGTCGATCTGAGCGACCACCCGGTCACTCATCTCTTCGAGCGCATTGATTCGCCCGTCGATGCGGTTGTGCTCCTGGCGCCAGACGGAGAGTTCATCGAGCAACTCCTGGCGGAGGCTGCGCTCGTTGGAAACGCCGGCGATGATGTCCTCATTCCGCTTCACCATTTCGCCGACGACCTGGAGGCGCTCGAAAACCACCTCGAACCTGTCATCCAGGTCGGCGAGGACCACGACCTTGATCCGGTCCTCGAGGTCCCGGTTCACTTCGATCGTGCGGTCGAGGCGGAGACCGAACTGTTCGATCTGGGCTTCGGCTTCACGCTGCCGTTCGAGCAGCGTTTGGACGGTCTGGCTAACCTGGCTGGCCTGGTTCTGTACCTGCGCGACATCGGAGAGGACAAGACCAAGCTGACTGGTGGCGGTATCGATGCGGCGAAGGGCTTCGCCACGTTCCTGGCGGTCGTAATCCGCCTCGGCGCGTAGCAGGCGGAGGGCGTTGCTCACCTCGGCATTGCTGGCGGAAAGGCCCTGGCGTAGGTGCTCCGACCCTTCATCGAGCGCGCGGATTTTCTCCGGCAGGCCCTTGAACGGCGCCAGCTTTGGGTCGATTTCGCGAACGGTCCGCTGCGCTTCGTTCATGTCGTCGGCGAGGTCATGGACCTGGCGGCGTAGCTGGTCGAGGAGGGCGAGCTGACGCACTTGTTCTTCACGGCCAACACGAACCTGCTGTTCGAGCCATGAAATGATTTCGCCAATGGCCTGCGCCTGGGAGGATTCGCCTGCCAACTAGGCCTCCACGCGAAGGAACGTAGAGACCTGCGCGACCACCGGGAGCGATTCGATATCGCGGATGGCGGCGCGCATGGCGCCTTCCTTCGCCCGGTGCGTCATGATGACGAGTTCGGCCGTCTGGGCCGAGGCATCGGCTTCCTTCTGGCTCACGGCGGCGATGCTCACCCCGTGGTTGCCGAGTGTTTGGGCGATTTGGGCAAGCACGCCGGGACGATCTGAAACAGTCACCCTGACATAGTAGCGGGTCTCGAGGTGCTCAAGCCCAAGGACGGGAACCTCGCCTTCGGGTCCCCAGTACTTGCGTTCGCGGCCGCCGAGCACGATTGCATGGGAGAGATCGAGGAGGTCCGCGACCACGGCGGAGCTTGTCGGTTCGGCGCCGGCCCCGCGGCCCTGGAACATGACCGTGCCAGTAAGGTCTCCTTCGATCTGGACGGCATTGTACACACCATCCACCTTGGACAGTGGTTCGGAGTGAGGGATGAAAGACGGGGCGACACGGGCGACGATTCCCCCGTCGATGCGTTCGGCGATAGCGAGCAGCTTGATCACGTAGCCGAGTTCCTGGGCATATTGGAAGTCGCGAGCGTCAAGTTTGGTGATGCCCTGCGTATCGATTTGTTCCGGTCTGACGCGGCTTCGAAAGCCGAGGGTGGCCATGATGGCGAGCTTGTAGGCGGCATCGTAGCCTTCAACGTCGTTCGTCGGGTCCGGTTCGGCATAGCCCAGACGCTGGGCTTCAGCCAGTGCCTCCGCGAAGCCGGCGCCGGCGGGCGGTTCGATCCCCTGGGCGCGAAGGGCCTGTCCTACGGCGCCTGCGCGGGCGAGGCCGGTAAGGATGTAGTTCGTGGTCCCGTTGATGATGGCGCGGATCGAGGTGATGCGATTTGCGAGCAGGTCACGCCGAAATGGGGCAATGAGCGGGATCCCGCCGCCGACGCTGGCTTCGAACATGATGTCGAGGCCGCGCGCGTGGGCCTCGGCGAGGAGCTCGGGCCCGCGCTTGGCCATGAGTTCTTTGTTCGCCGTCACGACGTGCTTCCCGGCTTGCAGGGCGGCGCGAATGAACCGGCCGGCCGGCTCTTCACCCCCGATGACTTCGACCACGATATCGACGGCCGGGTCGTTGATGACGTCATCAACGTTCGTAGTGAGAATGCCGGGGCCGAGGTCTACCGCTCGTGGCTTGGAAAGATCGCGAACGGCCGCTCTGCGGACGATCAGGGGTGCGCCGACCTGGCGAGCGAAATAGTCGCGCCGCTCCATCAGTGCGCGGGCAACGCCGCCGCCGACAACGCCGAGCCCAATAAGGCCGACGCCTATCTCACGGGGCGTGGTGTCACTTCGCTGCGTGCTCATTCGCCCAAGTATAGTCGGAGTTACTCACGTTCCGGTCGATTTTGACCTTCGGCCGCTGAGCCTTGATGGCATCCTGGAGGTTGAGGTCGGCCAACTGGGCCTTCTGAGTTTGCGAGTAGGCGCCCCCGGGATCGCGGGTTTCGATCCGGAATATCCAATAGTTCGTCTGGACCAGGATCGGTCCGAATATTTCGCTTCCCGCTTGCTTGTCCGCAATGGCCGCACGGACGGTGTCGGGTAGCAGCCGAGGGGGCTCGGCGGTCATGATGCCGTCTTTCTGGCGAGAGGTAAGATCCGCGGATTCGGTCTGGGCGATGGTCCCGAGGTCAGCGCTTGTCTTGGTTTTGGCAAGGACCAGGTCAGCGGCTTCCTTGCTGGTGCTGACCACGGTGCGAAGCGTCACCATATCGCCCTTGCCGCCGAGCTCGGTTTCGAACTGTGCGCTTAGTTTCTGCTGATAGACCTGGGCCTTCGTGTAGCGCCGGTAAGCGCCATCGCTCATCTTCAGCGTGGCCAGCCGCTGGCGGTAGAGGGAATCGAACGATGTGCCCGCGCCACCGACAGGGACGCCGAGTTGAGCGGCGATTTCGGCGCTGATTTCTTCGTCGCTAACGCTGATTCCCTTTTCCCTGGCAAGGGCGATGGCGATGCCTTCGGTTTCAAGGTCACCCAGGACCGTTTGCTGGAGGATGCCGAGATTTGTGCCGCTACCGGAATTCTGGTTCACCGCGAGGTAGAGGCGGTCGGAGTAGTACTGGAGCGAGAACTTCTCCTCGCCTACTGCCAGGATCGTCTTCTCCGGGCGGCGAAAGGCATCGTCGTACAGTCGCCAGCCGAGGAGGCCGACGAGGAGCAGGACGAGGAGGAGGGCGCCGCCAATCATGGCAAAGCGCTGCTCGCGCTCACCGAAGCGGGATACCTGTTTCGCAGCCTGACGGCCCCGGGGGCGGGGAAGGCCAGTAGTTCGTTCGCGACGAGCCATTGCACTCCTGAAGGGGCGCGGGAGGGCCCCAGAAATCGGTTAGCCGCGGATTGGGAAGACCCCGGTCTGGCGGATGTGGGCCAGAGTGTAGGGCAGCAGGGCGAGGTGCCGGGCTCGTTTGATAGCGGTGCAAACCAGGCGCTGATGCTTCAGGCAGGTGCCTGTCTTACGCCGGGGCTCGATCTTGCCGCGGTCGCTGATGTACATACGCAGGCGGCCAATGTCTTTGTAGTCGGCGCCTTCCATGTGGTCCACGCAGAAGCGGCAAACCTTACGGCGGCCACCGTAACGTGGGCGCTGGGGTCGTGTGGGGCGGTCGCCGCCATCACCGGATCGTTCTGGGCGTTCTGATCGTTCTGATCGCTCTTCTGGCATGGTTCTAATCCTCCCGATGGGTTTGTCCTTCGCCTGAAGGACCGGGGATGTGGAGGCAGGCCCAGGGGCCCGCCGTTGGCTGCGTTATTCGAAGGGAAGGTCGTCGGGTTCGACATCGCCGCCGCGGCTGTAGCCGCCGCCCGCCTGGCGGGGTGGCCGTGCGGGAGCGCCATTGCCCCAGTCGTCTCCGCCGCCACCGCCCTGCGCGGCACCTTCGCGACGCTCAAGCAGTTGGACTGTTTGGGCGACCACTTCGGTCATGTAGTGCTTCTGGCCCTGGTCGTCATCCCAGCTACGGGTCTGAAGCCGCCCTTCGACGTACACGGACTTGCCCTTGGTGATGTACTGGGAAACCCGCTCGGCGGTATCGCCCCAGATGAGGATGTTGAACCACTCCGTCGTTGTTTCCCACTCATTCGTGGTCTGGTTGCGGCGGTTGCTGTTCACGGCGAGCGAGAACTTGCACTGGGGTGTCCCGGTGGCCATGTACTTCAGCTCGGCATCCTTGCCGGCGTTACCGATGAGCATGACTTTGTTCAGGTTCGCCATGGCGTGGTTTCCTTATTCCTCGGTTACTTCTTCGGCCGGTGCTTCAGCGCTAGCGGGAGCTTCAGCCGGTGTTTCGTCAGCTGGGACTTCAGCAACGGGCACTATGGCAGCTTCGGCTTCCGCAGCTTCGATGACCGCTTCAGGCGCCTCCGGGGCGGCCTCAACTGGCGCTTCAGCGACCGGGGAGTCCTCGGCAGGTGCCGCCGCGGCTGCGGTTGGGGCGGGAGCCGCCGCTTCGCCCACGGGCGGGCGAGGTTCACGCGGTTCACGCGGCGGAGGCGGCAGTGGCAGTTCGTCAGCGCGGACGACGAGATGGCGGTAAACGCGCTCGTCGATGCCCAGTGCCGCTTCGAGAGCGGAAACGGTTGTGGGGTCGAGCTCGACGCGTGTGACGACGTAGTCGCCATCGATGGACCGGTTGATCGGGTAAGCCATACGACGGCGACCCCAGTGATCTACCTTGAGCATCTTGCCGCCACGGGCTTCGACGAGTGTGGTGATTCGCTGCGGGCCGGCCTCCGGGCCTCCCGCTTCGGCGACGGTCAGGTCATAGACCACCGTCAGTTCATATTCCCTCATGGATCCTTAGGCCGGGCGATGGGTTTGTCCTCAAGAAAAGGACCGGGCTCCCGGCGCGAACAGTGAAGGTATCACGCGGCGGTGTTCGGCTCAACGTCACCGATTACCGAGTACCGAGTACCGAGTGCCGAGTACCGAGTACCGAGTACCGAGATAGGATCATGGGATGAATCG
>JANPDX010000469.1:0-2200 GCA_031431695.1 Dehalococcoidia bacterium | reverse complement strand
CGTCTCTCTCTCCGCGCCCGCGCCTGCGGGCGTCGTCACGGTTGCCTACGGGACCTCGGATGGCAGCGCCCAGGCGGGTACGGACTACCAGGTCTCGGCGAATACGCTGAGCTTCGCTGTGGGCGAGACGGCGAAGACAGTCGTAGTCCCCATAAACGGCGACCCGGACATCGAACTGGACGAGACACTCACGGTGACGCTTTCGGCGCCGACCGGCGCGACGATTGCCCATGGAACCGGGACTGGCACTATCCTCAACGACGACTTGGCAACCGTGGACTTCGATTGGACGATGCCCGAACGCTTCGGGCTTGATGCCGACGGCAACAGCCTCATCGACTACTACACGACGGCCGCCGCCATCTCTCCGGCGACCTGGCGGGTCGACTTCACGTATGGCGTCGGCGGCAACTGCGATCCGTCGCATCGTCTGGTCATCAAGATCGACGCTGTCGTCGTCGTCCTGAACGACCCGGCCCTGATCTTCGTCGATACCGCTACCTGCAGGGCGGCCTACGCGTTCCCGGCCGAAGCGCTCTACGAGGTCTCCTTCGAGATCTTCGATAGCGTGGGACTTCTGCTCGGCCAGGCGCTCCACCACGTCACCGTCCAGGATTGGCTGATCATCTCCCTCGGTGATTCAGTGGCCTCAGGCGAAGGGACCCCTGACATCCCGGGCACGCCGGTCTGGGAGAACCGCCAATGCCACCGCAGCGCTTCCGCCGGTCCTGCGCAGGCTGCGATCGCACTGGAACGGGCGGACCCGAAGACCTCGGTCACATTCGTGCACCTCGCCTGCTCCGGAGCTTCGGTCTTCGAGGGCGTCCTCGCGCGCTATCGCGGCCAGGAGCCGGGGCCTTGGGGCGCGGGCTGGCTCCCGCCTCAGGTGGACGTCATGGACAGTCTCGTCGGGACGCGCGAGATCGACGCGGTGACCGTTTCCACTGGTGCGAACGATGTGCGCTTCTCCAACGTGGTGATTGGTTGTTTCATCCAGCAAGATTGCCACCTCGCCACGACAGGGAACTCGATGTTGCAGTTCTTCAATGGTGGGCTTGCGCTGCTCCCCGGGAATTACGACGCTCTCGGCCTGACCCTTCGTCAGCCGAAATACGACGTGCCGCCGGAGAGGACCTACATCACCGAGTACTTCGATGCGATGCGGGACCAGAATGGTGGCTACTGCGACGAGATCATCCTGGAGGAGAACCGGAACCTGCCGATCTTGGGGATCTCCGGCGCAGAAGCGCAGTGGGCATCGACCGACATGATGGTGCGGCTCAACCACCAAGTGGCTGCTGGTGCCAGCCGCAACGGCTGGAAGTACGTCGGCGGGATATTCGATGCCTTCCGCACGCACGGCTACTGCTCGAATGACCGCTGGATCGTGCAGCTGATCGAGTCCCTGGCCGACCAGCGCAACAAAGATGGCACGCTCCACCCCAACGAACCGGGACACGCCTTCTACGCCGGCCGGCTGGCGGCGGCGCTCACCGCCGACTTTTACACCAACGCCGACCTCGCGACGCCACGGCCGCCACGCTAAAGCCCGGCTCCTCTTCACCACGAACCCGCCTTCAGGCGACCGCCGCTTCCCCGCGCCACTCCATGCTGTTTTCCGCGAGTATGAATGCGGCACGGGCCGCGCCACGCCGGTCGCGCTGTCACGGTAGAGGGCATAGGTGCGCTTGCAGAGCGACGGTTTCGTCGCTCTGCAAGCGGGCAACGATCGCCATGCGTCCACGCGGCTCCGGCAGGTCTTCATCGTTGTCGACTAACGCCTGGTACGTGTGGCGGGCTTCTTCCCAATCGCCACGAATAAGCGCCGCTTGTCCGCTCGCCAGCATCCGCTATACCTCCGGGGAGCCCGGCAGTCCTTCCCCGACCGAGTCGCCGAATGAGCTCATGCGCCACGATAGTACGGCAGATTTTTCGATCCAGCGCCGGCGATACTTCGAGGATGGCTCCTCCGCAAGCTAGACCGGCCCGCAGCAACGCCCTCAAACCACGGTGACACTTGCCAAAGGTGTCCTCAGTGGGGCAAAAACCCTTTGGGTTCCGCCCTGTTAATCCCGCTCTGACGCCTGGAACTCCCGGTCCGCGCGTTTGCCCCGGTAGACACGCATGTCGATAGCGCGGGTTACTTCGGGCACGAGCTTGAACAGCAGGCGCGGCTCGGTCTGCATGTTCGCAAAGAACC
>JANPDX010000468.1:0-3194 GCA_031431695.1 Dehalococcoidia bacterium | reverse complement strand
AGGCGATCCCGGCGCCCACGGCCGCGAGGGCATTCATAACGTTGAAGATGGCAGGGAGCTGGATGGAGGCATCGGCGCGGCCGTTGGGAGTTTCGATCCGAAAGTCCGAACCATCGGGGCGCAGCACGATGTTCCGTGCCGTGATTTCGGCTTCGCGCGAATCAAGGCCGAAGCGGATGGGTAGAGCGAAGGAGCGCCAGAGCATGGCGTTCGCGCTCGGGTCGTCCATATTCACAACAGCGGCCTTCGGAATCCCCTTGGCGGCGCTCGTCTCGAGAGCGGAAAAGAGGAGCCCCTTGGCTTCGCGATAGGCGTCGAACGTCTTGTGGAAGTCCAGGTGGTCACCGGTGATGTTGGTGAAGACCGCGACGTCGTACTCGACGTGGTCGAGGCGGTTGAGCGCGAGGCCATGGCTGGTGCTTTCGACGATGGCAAACTCGCAGCCGGCGTCGGCCATGCGGCGAAGCAGGCGCTGGACCTCGGGCGCCTCGGGGGTGGTCATACGGTCGGTGACCTTGCCGGCTTCGCCCGGGAAGTAGGTATCGACAGTGCCGAGGCGGCCAACGACACCGCCTGCCGCTTCCAATACGGAAGTGAGCAGGTGGGAGGTGGTCGTCTTACCGTCGGTGCCGGTGATACCGATGACGACCATTTCGCGACCAGGGTGACCGTAGAACCAGGCGGAGGCGCTTGCCAGGGCGGGCCGGGTCTGGGGCACGGTGATGAGGGCAAGGGATTCGGGGAGTGCTCCGATCGCGTCGGCGTGGTCGGCCTGGACGATTGCGGCGGACGCACCGGCGGCCGCCACCTGCGGCAGGAACTGGTGGCCATCGACGGTGAAACCTGGAACAGCGACGAAGAGGGCGCCGGGTTTCGCCTGGCGCGAGTCGTGTTCGATGGCATCGACGGTCGTATCCGGGGCGCCGCGCAGAAGTCTCGCGCCGGGGAGTTCCTGAAGGAGGGATGCGAGTGTGCGCGGTGCGGAATCAGTCATGGAGGAATCGTAGATGGAAGGGCGGTTAGTCGTTAGTCGGGACTGTTAGCCGATAGCTGTTGGCCGTTGGCCGTTGGCCGTTAGCCGTTTGCCGTTGGTGCCGGGGGCGTCATCGGCCCGGCCAGCCCTGACGGGCCGGGTACGGACAGATGTGGTGTCGAAGCGCGGGAGGTGGTGGGAACGCTCGAGTCACCGTGGTTACAGAGCCTGAAGGATGTCGAGGAAGTTGCCGAGCATGCGAGCGGTGGCGCCCCAGATGAGGTCATCGCCAAACTGGTAGCTCTGGAACTCGTACTGGCGGCCGTTAATGACGCGACGGTCGGGGATGAGGTTGCCGGGGTCGCGCAGGTGGTCAAGGGGGACTTCGAGCAGGTAGGCGACTTCGTGGTCGCTGAATGTCCACTCGTAGGGGAAGCGGTCGAGCCAGCCGACATATGGCGTTACGAGGAAGTTCGAAATCGTGACCATGTCGTCGAGCTTGCCGAGGACGTCGATGTGCTCAGGGTGGACGCCGATCTCTTCGTGGGTTTCGCGGAGGGCTGTGTGCAGGACGGTCGCGTCTTCGGGGTCGGTGGCGCCACCGGGAAAGCTGATCTGGCCTTTGTGGTCGCGAACGGATTCGGTGCGCTTTTGGAAAATGATGTGTGGGCCGTTTGGGCGCTCGTGCAGAATTAAGAGCACGCCCGCGGGCGGCAAGGGCGGGTCGGGGGCCTGCGGTATGGGCTCGTATGCGGCAAGCAGACGGCGGACGTCTTCCCTCATCCGAGGCGCGCCGCGAATTGGCGCCGTCTGGTCGATTCAACAATCTCGTCCCAGATGCGTTCGTTGAAGGCGTGGGCATCGGAACCGGGCGCGGATTCGACGACTTCGTGAAGGGCAACGAGGCCTCTTCGCACGCCATCGTTCTCGGCCTGGAGCGAGGAGAGGCGGAGGTCTGCTGCGGGAGGGGTTGCAAGCGCTAACTCGACAGCCTCGCGAGCCGCTCCGGAAAGTGAAAGACCATCGCGAAGCAGTTCCCGCGTGGCACGCGTTTCGTTCACGAGGGAGTCCGCGCCGCGTTCGGCCTCTTCGGCGGCCCAAAACACCAACTGCGCGGCGATAAGTACTTCCTGCTGGCCGAACGCTGTCTGAACTTCCGGCATGACTTTGGAAAGAAGTGTGACGCCGACGCCCTGGAGCGCCCGTTTAAGGTCCGGCCTCATGGTGCCCTCCCCATGGTGTGCAGGATTGCCTGGTCCTGCGAATTGATGAGGCTGTAGGCGCAGAGCAGGTGTATGAGCTCGCTGCTCTTGCCTTCCTGGAATACACGGGCGCTCTTGAGCCAGATGCCCTGGAGCTTCACGTCGTTGAAGAGTTCCCACCAATGAAGGGCTTCGGGATTGGCATGGAGCCCGCTCGCCTGCTCCCACAGCGCGATGGCCGTGGCCCTGTCGACGATTCCGCCCGGACGCCCGTCCCGCGCCCACCGCCATGATTCGTTGAACGAATACGCCAGGTCTTCCATAGGATCGCCAAGGTGGGCCATCTCCCAATCCAGGACACCGTGGATCGAAGCATCCGGCTTGTAGAGGAAGTTTCCGACGCGGTAGTCGCCGTGCACCACGCCGATGCGCTGGGCAGGCGGTGGGGGATTAGCACGGAGCCAGCGGATTGCTGCACGAACGATCGGCTGAGGACTAATCTCCTCGGTATCGATGATGTCTTCCCAATGGCGCAGTTCGCGCTGCCAGGAAGTCTCCGGTCCTGGCGCGTCCATGACCGCCGCCACGGGTCCGGCGGCCCAATCGTGCCTGGCAATCGACCCGAGGATGCGGTACAGGTTCTCGGCCATGACGGGCTGCAGCGCAAGGTAGGGCGGGGTTTGCGGCAGGCGCGTGTTGACCTCGCAACCGAGGATGCGGTCCATGATGAAGAACGCGCCGCCGAGGATGGTGGCATCGGTTTCGAGCCAGCGCATTCGCGGGACGGGGACTTCAGTGCCCCAAAAAGTGGAGTAGAAGGCGTACTCCACCGCACGGTCGGTATCGAGCAGGCTGGCGGGCGGATCCTTGCGGACGATGAAGGCCTGCGATTGTTCGTGCCCTTCGGCTTCCCATGCGGCATCGAACATCCAGGTCTCGCGAGATGCGCCGCCGGGAATGCGGGCGAGGTTCGTTACGCGGACGTTGGTGGCGGGCAGCTTTGCCTCAATGTATTTCGC
>JANPDX010000467.1:0-2970 GCA_031431695.1 Dehalococcoidia bacterium | reverse complement strand
CCCGGAGCTGTCAAACTCCAGGAGTCTGCCCGTTAATGCCGGGAGCTTACCAAGAATTAGTTAGAGCCAAATCGAGAGGGGAATGTCGGTTAGCAGGAAGTTATTCGTCTCGTTTGACTCCCACACACCATTCGTGAAGTCGGCGTATAGGTAGATGGGTCCGAGCAAAACGGCGGTTGAGATGGGCACAAGCAAAACGACCGCCTGTCCGGGGTTGAGTGCAGGCGTCGGGAAAACAATCGCCGGATGGGTGTTGGATTGAATTAACACTGTGCTGGGACGGGCCGGGGCGGTTCCTCGGTTTCTCACAGCGACAGCAAGCACACCTAAGTGATAGGGCTCGCAGCCTTCGACAATCAGGTCAGGTAACAGAAAAACGGGCCGCGGATTAATAGCAATCGGGTTGGGCACTTCCAGCGGGCTACTCACTCGCAATTGCGCCTGAGCCGGAACGCCCGATCCCAGGAGAGTCGCGATCGTGCCGACAGTAATAGTTGCTTTTAAGATATTCATTTTAGTGATCATACGTTTGTTTGTTTTGATTGGTGTTTCTGCGTTTGGTTGATTCGACGCTGTTCGCTCCTGTGGCAGCACAGGCACGGCAGCGGCTGTTGATTTTGTTGTGATGTCCATTGAGGTGGTCATGTCCGTTCCTACGAGGAGCCGGGCTGCGGCATTACAGCGTTCGCCAATGTTTTTTTTCAGAATCGCAATGCGCTCTCCGCGAACAGCGATGGATGTTCATTGCACCGAACCACGAGTCGGTAGGAGCCTGCGGCCCTCGAGATTCCTGACGCTCGCGGCAGATCGTGCCGATCTGTCAACTGGTGGCTGCGCAGCGCTGGCGAGCGGGAGCCGGTCCGAGTGGTTTGCCAGTGCCCGCGTGGCTGGCGAACATGAGAACGCCGCGTGCGTCATCCTACGCACGATTTTCGTTCCTCAATGCGCGGCGAGCAACGCGCGCATCTTTCGTTTCGACCCGCGTTCGGATTTTCATCATCCAGGATAGCCCCGACGAAATCAGCTCTTCGACCACGCCTCGAATTTGGCGACTGAAGTCGAGGTTTTCGTTGATGATGTCGCGCTCGGGGCCACGGTCGTCCCGGAGCTTTCTGCCACTGCGCTTGCCTTGTTCGGCACGATCATGCTTTCGAGACGACGCCTGAACCGGAACCTGAGAGAGATCTCCAGCGCTGCTCGCCTCGCAACCGTCGCGCTGAGGTCTTGTCAGGCGACTTTCGGAGCCCTGTCCGACCGCTGTAATGCCGCGCACCGGCTTCTCGTAGAAATGACTGGAACCACTTCACTCACATGAAAACCAACCGCCATCACCATGATGGCCCTTTCGATACTCGCAGGATTCGCGGCGGCAATAAACGGCCAATTCACCATGTCTCGCAGCCAGCAAATCGTCTGTCACTCCAGGTGTCTGCTCCGGCAATTGTCGCAGTTCCACTTCGACCGTGTGTCTTTTCACGTCAGCGGAATTGCGCGCGCTTTGCACGCGTGACGGTTCGGGGATCGATGCTGCCGCGACTTTCCTCCCGGCCCGTAATCTCTACTGCCGCGCATCATGATTTGTGAATCTTAACGCTCGGCTTGAGGGCCAAAGGCCCGAAAACAAGCCAGCCCAAGGCAACGCCTTGGGTTCGCACGCCACACCGCCCGAGCCCTGTATGGGCGGCACAATCCGCCGTCAGATATGTCGCCCCTACAGGGCTTCGTCACTCACTCACATCCAAACCCAGGGCGATGCCCTGGGCTGGCTTGTGGCCGCACCGTTGGTGCTCAAGACACTCCATTCGGTCAGACTCGATTTTCATAAAACTTGAGGCGTGGCAGCATAGTAGCGGCTGCGCATTCGCCGAGCGTGGCGAAGCAGAGCTTCGGGGACAAGCGCGTTCCCAAGCTGGAGCTTGGGGACGAGGTGAACGAATCTCGATGTCCGCGACGCGGAACGAGGCGCTCAAGCCGCGAAGGGCGAGAGCAGCGGAACCGGCTGGTCACCGTGGCGGCGGTAGATTTGGAAATGGGAGTCCACCGTGAAGATGGAATGCGCCGGCAACTCTTCCGCGATGATGACCAGGCAGGCATGGCAATAGGACATCGGCAAATCGCGGTAACGCGCCATCAGATCGAACGCGCGGTTTCCCATCGTCTCGAAGTCGAAGCGATTCACCAGCCAGCCCCGGCGAATCCAGCGATGCAAGACTTCCAACGATGGCGGAAGCCGGTTCAGCAAAAACCATGTTTCCGAAAGCACCGCATCGCAGGTCGCCATCGGCACACGTACGGAACGAAAAGCCTCTGTCGCCCACGGGTGATGCTAATCCTTGCGGTAAAGGAGAGCGACCAGCGCGCCGGTATCGAGAACCACCCGCTGCATTACCGCCCGTAACCTTCCAGATACTTCGGGTTCGTGGAAAGGTCGCCCAGACCGCTGTCCACGCAGCCCAGATCATCCTTCATCAAGTCGTAGGCACTGAGTTCGGTGGTGTTCTCGGCCGGCTTGTCAGGCAGCGTTTTGATCAGGTCGAGCACCACTTGGGCCGGTGGCACGGTCCGGCGGGCGCTCGCGGCTTCGAGGCGTTCGCGCAGTTCTTCGGGCAGTTCGATGGTCAGCGTGCTCATGGGTGCAAAGTAGCCGCCGGACGCGCCGCGGCAAGGCATTCACCCCCGAATGCATCCGTCCATCAGCCGCGGCAGCAACAGGTCGCGGGCTTCGCGGAGTTTTCGCGACTGAATGTAAGCGTCTCTTCTCCGCGGGAAAGAGTGGAAGAGTCTCAGCTTGAGAATCTCGATGTCGATTAACGTGCGGGACGCGGAAGAGGGTCAGAAAAGCTTTGAAATCTCGGTGTTCCCCATGGAAGACCCCGTAATTCGAGACGAGCCTCGGTGAAATCGAGTTGGTAGATCGCACCCTCGCAGCCGTTGGCGTAAATGTCCCCCCTCATCCTCGCTGAACGAGAC
>JANPDX010000466.1:0-4692 GCA_031431695.1 Dehalococcoidia bacterium | reverse complement strand
GGGAGCAACAAGAAGCAGTCGAGCAGCTCACGGCGACCGCGGACGTGCTTGCGGCGATCGCCGCCTCGCCCACGGATATGCAGCCGGTGCTGGATGTTGTGGTGCAGAAGGCAGCGCTCGTGTGTCACGGGCAACGTTCGGTGATCGTCCTCGTCGAAGGCGATCTCATACGTTCCGCTGCGGGACACAACCTTCAAGACAGTTCGCGAGTCGGGCTAACCTTCCCACTCTCGGAACTCAGCAACAACACGCGCGCCATCCGCGAGAAACAGACGATCGAAGCCTATGGCCCGGTGGCGGAGATGGAAGACCAAAATCCCGATGGCGCAAGAAGAATGCGCGAGGCCGGGCGCGAATTCGTCTCGGCTATCACCGTACCGCTCCTGCGCGCTGGCGAAGCCATAGGAACGATCCAGGTACATCGCCTGGACGAAACGCGGTTCACGCCCAAAGAGATTGCTCTACTCGAAACTTTCGCGGACCAGGCCGTCATCGCCATCGAGAACGCGCGGTTGTTCAACGAACTCCGGCAGAGCAACCTCGAAGTCAGCGAGGCCCTCGACCAGCAGACGGCGATGGCCGAAGTCCTCAGCGTGATCGCGAAGTCACCCACTGACGTGGAGCAAGTGCTTCGGGATCTTGCGTCCCACGTAGCCCGCTTGCTGGGGGCGCTGGGCGGTGGTGTCGTCTGGTGGAACGGGGCGAATGACCACTATCAAGTCCTCTCTAACCCTCCTCCAGGTTGGAGGGGCATGGACGGGCTCAGCACGCTTTCAAGGAGCGCGTTGCTGGAGAGGAAAGTCCTCACCAACGAGGCCACGCGTCAACGCCGTCCTGTTCAGGATTGGGGCACGACAGGCGAGTTTCGAGAGCGGTGGCCGGACAACTCCCGCAGCGCCCGTCCCGACGACACGCCGATTTCCATGCTCGCCGTTCCATTAATCCTCGGTGACGGCCCAATCGGGGCGATCTACGTATGGCGGGATCTGGCCGAACCGTTCAGCGACAAACAGGTTGCGGTGCTCCAAACCTTCGCCGACCAGGCCGTCATCGCCATAGAGAACGCGCGGCTGTTCAACGAGTTGCAGGAGCGGAACCGGGAGGTGAGCGAGGCGCTGGATCAGCAGACGGCGATGTCGGAGGTGCTGGGGCTCATTAGCGCTAATCCCGGAGACCTGCCCACCGTGCTCGACGGCATCCTCGCGCGGGCGATGGCCTTGACCGTCGCCGACATGGGAGCCGCATTCATAATTCGTGGAGATGTCGAAGTGGTGTCGGCTGCGCGAGGCCTAAGTCTCGATGAACTGAAAGGTGTCGAGCTACGACTCGATGACCCAACGTCAATTGCCGGGGAGATACAGCCTGGACAGCCGATTTTCCTGGAGGACTTCTCTGACCATGCCCATCGAGACCACCCGCTCTACGAGTTCAGCCGCCGGCACGACGTCAGGAGCGGCCTCATCATTCCGCTCTTTAGCGAGGGACGCCGCGTCGGCCACCTCAACGTTCACCGCAACGAGGTGCGGCCGTTCTCGCCGAAAGACGCAGCGGTGGCGCAGACCTTCGCCGACCAGGCCGTGATCGCCATCGAAAACGCGCGGCTGTTTAACGAGCTGCAGGAGCGCAACCAGGAAGTCAGCCAGGCGCTCGCGCAGCAGACTGCCGTCGCTGGCGTCCTCCAAACGATCAGTCGCTCAGCGTTCGACGTGGATGCCGTGCTCCATGAGCTGGCCGCACAGGCGAACGCGCTTCTCCACGGGGACTTCACTTTGATCGGCCGGGTCTTCGAAGGGCGCCTCTCGTACCCCATCACGGTTCCCGCCGAGGCGCCCGAGGCAGAGGCGGTCGAGTCGATGGCGTATGAGCTGGATACGGACGCGCCTGTCGCGGGCATCCTGGCGTTGCGCCGGCGCAAGGCGAATTACCATTCCATCGCACCCGGCGATCCTCTCTTCGAGAGTGCGCCGGAGGACATCCAGGCGTATACCGAGCGCTTCGGGGCGTTTTCCGCGGCTACCATCCCATTGTTTAGCGGGGAGGTGCCGCTGGGCAGCATCGAGGTTCACCGGCGGGGCGAGTACCGCTTCACCGACGCAGAGAAGCGATTGCTCGAAACCTTCGCGGACCAGGCCGTCATCGCCATCGAGAACGCGCGGCTGTTCAACGAGTTGCAGGAGCGGAACCGGGAGGTGAGCGAGGCGCTCGCTACGCAGACGGCGATGGCGGAGGTACTCGAAGTCATCAGCAAGTCGCCGACGGACCTTGAGTCCGTCCTGCGCGACCTCGGCCGTCAGGCGGCCCGGCTGCTCCATGCGGTGCGTGCGTATGTGAATTGGTGGCCCGCGCAAGGCGACGGATACAACGTCATATTCAACCCGGTGCCCGGCCAGATGGCGACCAATGGCCGCACCACGACAACTCGGGCGGATTGGGCCACGATGCGATCGCTTCCCGCCGTGGCACGCCGGGAGGCGCGGCCAGTCCAGGATGCCGGGACCATTGCAGCGTTGGACATGCGTTGGCCGGAAATGAATTTTGGCGGCCTGCCGCCGGAGTTGGAAATCTCCGTACTCGTCGTTCCTTTGGTTGCTGCCACCGAAGTGATCGGCTCCATGCACGTCACCCGGCTCACGCTGGAACCCTACACAGAAAAGCAGATCACCCTCCTCGAAACGTTCGCAGCGCACGCCGTCATCGCCATCGAGAACGCCCGGCTGTTTGACGAGTTGCAGGAGAGCAACCGGGAGGTGACGGAGGCCGTCGATCGCCTGACGGCCACCTCCGAGGTCCTGGAAATTGTCAGCAAGTCTCCTCAGGATATCCAGCCCGTCCTTGAGGCAATTGCGGAGCGTGCATTGCGCTTCTGCGACGCCGGCGGCATTAGTTTTCAGCTCATCGAGGGCAATGTCGCGCGCGTTGTCGCTGCACATGGGTCTCGACTCGCGCAGGGGACCGAGACCCCTTTGGGGGACGGGCGAATGGTGACGCGCGTCGTCCAAGAACGCCGAACGCTGCACTTCGCTGGCAGTTTTGACGAGTACAGGCGCGAGTATCCGGGGACGTTGCTGGATCAATATCGCGACCCTTCCCGCGAACTGGATGTATCGGCTAGCATCGTTATCCTTCAAGTACCGCTTCTGGGGAACGGCGAAGTTATGGCGGTCTTGAGCCTGTTCAGGAACACGGAACAAGACCCGATCATCCGGCCGTTCACACCCTCGCAGATCGCCCTCGTCGAAACCTTCGCGGACCAGGCTGTCATTGCGATCGAGAACGCGCGGTTGTTCAACGAGCTGCAGGAGCGCAACCGGGAGGTGAGCGAGGCGCTGCGGCGGCAGGAAGCAACGAGCGAAATCCTTCAGCAGATCAGCCGAGCACCCGAAGAACTGGACAAGACGCTGAACGCCATTGCGGAAGCTGCGACGGCGCTCACCCGGGCGAGCATCTCGGTCTGGATTGTCGATGGAGATGAAGCGGTTTGTCGCGGCCGTGCCTGGGTGGCTGGTGACACAATCGTCGATGTTCTCGGGCATCGCCGAGCGCTCACGGGCAGTATGGGACGGGTGATCGAGACCCTCCAAACCGTCGTGCTCCAGGCTCCACATGCCTTGCAACGGGATTCCCAGGGCGAACTCGAAGCCTTGAACGTTCGCGCCGTCGGTATGGTCCCGATTTTGCATGGGAAGGCCGCACTGGGCGTGATCGGTATCGGGAACTCGACCGGGGACTGGATTACGCCAGCGATGATTTCCTTGCTCGAAACGTTCGCCGGTCAGGCCGCAATCGCCATTGAGAATGCGCGAATCCTGGGCGAATTGCGACAGAGCAACCGCGAGGTGACCGAGGCGCTGGACCAGCAGACGGCGATGGCCGAAGTGCTCAGCATCATCGCCTCATCCGCCACCGACGCAGCGCCGGTGCTCGAAGCTGTCGCTCGACGCGCCGCGCTCCTCTGCGAGGCAACCATTGCCAACTTTGTCATGGTTGATGGCGACGAGACCGTGGTTGTTGGCAGCCTCGGCGACGACGACCACGCAGTGGGGCTGCGTCTGCCCTTTCGAGATGACGACGGCCGGGCGCCCACACAGGCCATCCGCGACCGGCGGACCGTCGAGTACCATGGCCCAAGAGCCGAGTTCCTGAGGCGCTTCCCGGGCTCGAACCGCGGTTCCCTGGACGAAAGCGTCATCTCCATCCTCATGGTCCCGCTTCTCCGTGGAAACGACGCCATCGGCGCGCTCGCCCTCCATCGCCGAAACGACGTGCCGTTTGGCCCTCGCGAGGTCAGGCTGGTGGAAGCGTTCGCGGCGCAGGCCGTCATCGCAATCGAAAACGCGCGGCTGTTCAACGAACTGCAAACGGCGAACGAGCAACTCGAAATCGCTTCGCAACACAAGTCAGTCTTCCTGGCCAACATGTCCCACGAACTGCGGACGCCGCTGAACGCGATCATCGGCTACAGCGAGTTGGTAGCAGAGGAAGCAGAAGACGCCGGGCACGGGGTCTACCTCCCCGACCTGGCGCGGATCAATAGCGCCGCGAGACACCAGCTGATGCTCATCAACGACATTCTCGACCTCTCGAAGGTCGAAGCAGGCCGGATGACCATCTTCTCGGAGGACTTCGAAATTGCGGCGCTGCTTGAAGGTGTGAAGTCGATGATCGCGCCCGCGGTCGAGAAGAACGGGAACA
>JANPDX010000465.1:0-3714 GCA_031431695.1 Dehalococcoidia bacterium | reverse complement strand
GCCGTCGTCGCGACGGGCTCGGAAGTTTCGACTTCCTCGACCGAAGCTACGGCTTCCACCGGCGCTTCAACCTCAGGCTCTGTGGCCGCTTCCCACCATGCCGTCGCCGCGACCGGTTCGGAATCTTCAACTTCCTCGACCGAAGCAACGGCTTCCACAGGCGCTTCAACTTCAGGCTCTGCCGCAGCGTCCCACCATGCCGTCGCCGCGACGGGCTCGGCTTCTTCGACTGCCTCGACCGAAGCGACAGCTTCGACCGGCGCCTGAACTTCGGGCTCTGAAGCCGCTTCCCACCATGCCGTGGCGACCGGCTCGGCCTCTTCGACCAGCTCGACGAAAGCGACAGCTTCGACGGGCGCCTCAACTTCAGGCCAAACCTGCGCGCCGAGCTCTGGTTCCCAGGCCATCGCTTCTGCTGGCTCAGCCACGGTTATCACAACTTCTGAACGCATCTCGAAGGAGAGCGCGGCAGGTTCCGGACTCCACATGTCCTCTTCGTCTTCCGACGACGGCGAACCCGCCAGTGCCGGCATGGCTGGTTCCCACGAAGCCTCGACTTCGAGCTCCGCAACCGATTCCGCTTTCCATTCGTCGTCGAAGTCCATCGGGACTTCTTGGTCACCCAGTTCATCAGTTGCAATCGAATGCGCGTGCGAAGACGCCGCCGTGGCCCACGAACCCTCCTCCGCGAGGTCGTTCGTGATGGTGTCATCCTCGGGACTCTGTAGTTCCGATACTTCGGCGGCGAACTCCGAAATCGCGTCCCGGTCGTCCGATACCCACCCGGAGGTCAGTGACGATCCCCAGCCTTCGCCAGTTTCAGCGTGCCCCGCCTCCGGAGTCGTCGCTACTCCGCCGTCCTCTTGCCATTCCAGCAACGTGGCAGCCGTCCGGATGTCGTCGCCGGCGGTGTCGTCACTCTCGGCAATCCAGTCCCCGACCGCTGGCGTCCCGGCCAACACCGGTTCCGCGTCCTTACTTTTGCCTCGACCGAAGATCCGGCCGAATCTGCCCGGCTTCTTCTTCTCCTCGGAAGCTACGGGAGACGGCGCGGCTATCGTAAATTCTGGCCCCTCTTCGCTGCCCATTCCGAAGATCGCCGTAGGCTCGGAGTGTGCTTCGGGCGCTTCTTCAAGGGAAAGGGCGCGTGAGTCTGCGGTCTCCCGGAGAACGGCATCGAGCACCACTTCGTCAAATTCGATGGTGTCCGATGCCCGTTCCGAAACATCCGCCATCGCGTCCGCGAGGACCGCATCGGCAGAGTCTTCTTCTTCCCATGCGAACGGCCTGAGCAACTCGGCGGGGATCTCGTTGAACGAAGGTACCGATGCGACAGAGTCGTCGTTCAGTTCCCAATCAAACGGCTTCAGGAACTCGTCGGGGATCTCCTGGGGCGCCTCTGGCTCGGCCTTCTTCTGCGACCAGGCGCGCATGCTGTCGCGGTCCGAATTCTCAACGTCCGAGTCCGCCTCGTCCGTCTCCGAAGTGATGTTAAAGAAATCGTTCCACTTACTCGGGCCGTCGGTCGTATCGCTGGCTGACGCCTCCGGTGCTGGTTCCGTCTTCGAACGAAGCACAAGCGGCAAGGGTCTCGGAGTATCAAAGTCAGAATCATCTTCGTGTGACGGTCGAGTGACGAACTCTGGCCTGGCGATATTTTGCTCGTCGTGGAGGCGCGGGCGCAGTGGAATTGGCGGCACAACCGGTGATTCAGCCTCATCCACTTCGAGAGCCTGCACAGTTGTGAAATGGGGGTGATCAGCATCGCGCCGCTCGGCCCACTTTCTCATCGAATCAAGGCCGCCGTCCGTGGCTTCGACAGGTTCGCTGATGGACTCCGGGCCTTCGCGGTCATTGGACCAATTGGCTGGCGCGAAGTTCCAATCAAGGCGCTTGTCGTCCACTGCTTCGGGGCGGGCGCGCAGCGTCAACGTGTCTGGAACGGTCACATGGTCGGCATCCACCACGAAATCCGGTGCCTCAAGGAAATCATGCCCGGTTGCCGCGGCCGGACTTTCCTCGGCAGCTTCGAGTTCCCACTCGGACTCGTTCTCCACCTCTGTTTCGGGCTCCGGCTGCACGAGAAAGAGTCCCCCGGCCGCAAGCTCTCCGAACGATTCGGCGTCAGCTTCGAATGTAACTGGCGCGCCGGGCTCCTGGGGGTCCTGAACGGTAGCCTCGGCCACCGGAGACAGATCCCATCCACCGTCCGCCTCCCCCCACTGGGGCCGGTCAGAGCGCTCCGAACGTTGAAACGCGGAAAGTTTAAGCGGAGGTTCCGTCGTCCACTCGTCTTCGTCCAGGTCATCCGGTTCGGGCAATTCGCGCGGAGTCGAACCTTCAGCCGTCCTCGCATTGAGCGTCCAGGTCCCGCCGGCGCTCGTCCGGGGAGGTTCTAGTTCATTCTTACGGCGCCCAAAAAACCCGCGACCACCCTTCTTCTCGGGTTCGGGGGGTTTTGGCCCGAAGGGGTCGGACTTCGCCCGAGCCTCGTCTTCGGTAATGTTGCCGATCACGCGCTGGCGCAGCAATCGGTTCTTCTCTTCCTGTCGTTCCCACGCGCCACCCGGCAGATCGAAGTACCAGCCCTGCGGATCCTCAGCGTTCGTCTCAGCCTCATCGAGGGGGCGCCCCTCGCCATTGTCCATCGTCATTAGAGTACCATAGCCTCCCCGGCAGACCGCGGATTTCGAGCTGGTCGCCCTTTACAGCCGATTGACCTACCCTCGGCCAGCATGACCGACGCGCTCGCACCCTCGGACGAGCACCTGGTCTCTTTATCAAAGGACGGCAGCCTTGACGCCTTCAACAGGTTAGTTGAGCGCTATCAGGTTCCGGCCTACAACCTTTGTTTTCGGCTCGTCGGTGACCGTGGGGCAGCAGAAGACGCCACGCAGGAAGCCTTTCTCTCCGCCTTCAGGGCGATTTCCCGATTCGAAGGCGGGAGTTTCCGCAGTTGGCTCTTTCGAATCGCGGCAAACGAATGCAAGGACGAACTCCGCCGCCGCAACCGCCGCCCCGTTGAGCCGCTGCTTGGCGTTGGTCCGGAAGGCGACTACGACATCGATCCTCCCGACCCCGGTGAAAGCACCGAGCAAGCCGTCGAACGCGCGGCCGTCGCCGCCGGTATTCAGAAGGCACTGCTCCACCTTCCCTTCGATCAGCGCCAGGCAGTCCTTCTCTCGGACTTTCACGGGTATCACTATGAAGAGATTGCCAGGATGACCGCCTCGAACGTCGGGACCGTGAAGTCACGAATCCACCGGGGCCGCGAGAGGCTGCGAACGCTGCTTTTGCAGCAGCCGGAACTTTTTGGACACACCCGGCGTTTGGAGGACTGAAGCAACCGTATGCACAGAATCACCATCTTCCGAAGGCACAAAAACTACGCAAGGCTTGTTTCCCCGTATGCCGATCACGAGCTAACCGGCGCCGCGCGTGCCGGCTTTGAGGCCCACCTCTCGGCGTGCCCCGCATGTTCCGAGTCCTTGGACTCTGCGCGGGCCCTCAAGGCAGCCATTGCCACGCTTCCCACAATCTCGCCGTCACGATCGTTTCAACTCACACCTGGCATGGTCGCCGCGAGTCCTGCGCGAATGCCGGCCAACATCGCGGCCCACCGCGTCCCCGTTTACCTCGCCCTGGCCCGTGTCGCTGCCGGCCTCGCTGTCGTCGCGTTCGTCAGCGTCTTCGCCGCGAGTCTCCTTACCGGTT
>JANPDX010000464.1:0-2270 GCA_031431695.1 Dehalococcoidia bacterium | reverse complement strand
CCTCACGGTGGAGAAGATTCGGAGAGAATTTTCGCTTCGATCAATTGGAACTAGTGCTTTCATGATGCCCCCAGGTAACCGTGTAAGGACAAGTCTGAGCCGGGGCCCACGCGCTTGCGAGAGACCAATGGGCCAACTTCGCTGTACTGAGGGGGCAACGGCGGCGCGGGGTCACATCGCGAAATTGTCGCCAAAAAGGCCACAGCCCCTTGCAGAGGCCCTTAGCGGGTGCTAAAACTAGCTCCGGGTCGCGCTGGATGCTGTGTCCGCTCCACACATCCACCGACCCCTTTCTGTTGATTGCGCCCCGACAGTGGTTCGATGAGCCGCTGGGGCGTAGACTTCGTCAGCGATGAAGACTCGCTTTTTCAGCCTTGTTGTTGCCGTTGTGATTGCCTTTTCGCTCATGCCTGTGGCGGGCGTATTCGCCCAGGAACACGGCGGTGCGGATGACGGCCATGCGACGGCCGTGGGCGAAGGCCGGACCTGGGATGACGTTCAGAAGGTGGCGGTCTGGTCGATAGTGGGTATTGCCGCGGGCTGTGCGCTGCTCTCGGTGCTCTACCTGTTCAAGCGCCAGGTTGGCGGCTTTCCGGAACACCCCTCCTGGGTGGCCCCGATCAGCATCATGCCGGCGAACCAACTGCCGGTCGACGACGCTGACCCCCACGCACTCGATGGCCATGGTGAGCACGCTCCGGCGCATTGAGCCCGAGCCGGTCGACGGCCCTCACCCCCTGCCCCTCTCCCGACTCCTGCGTCGCGGGCGAGGGGAGCAAAGTCGCGGGCGGCGCCAATGCAGCAAACTTCTTTGAGTTGGCATAATGTATCGGCGCGGTCGATGTCCATGGCCTGTGATGCCACGTTGGCGCTGATAAGTGCCTCACGCATTTGGGCGGCAAGGTCGGCCATGCCGCCGGGCGAATGGAGGAGCGAAGATTGTTTGCGCGCGGAGGAAGCGCTCGTTCGCTATAGAATGCCGCCATACTGGGCGGTGGTGACGTATGAGTGAGTATCCCGAGCATGTCTTCGACCTTCTGATTCGCGGGGGAATGGTATTCGACGGCAGCGGCGGCGAAGGCCGGCGTGCGGACGTCGGCGTGGCGGGGGCGCGGATTGCCGCCATTGGCGACCTGGCGGACTCGCGGGCGGGCACGGTGATTGACGCCGAAGGCCTGGCTGTCGCGCCGGGGTTCATCAACATGCTGAGCCATTCGTACCTGAGCATGCTGCACGACGGGCGGTCGCTCGGGGAGTTGAAGCAAGGTGTCACGCTGCAGGTGTTCGGCGAGGGCAGTTCGATGGGGCCGCTCTCCGAGGCGGGCAAGCGTTGGGTGGAGCGGCTCGACCCCGGCCTCACGTACCGCGTCGAATGGAATTCGCTGGCGGGTTACCTGGAACAGTGCGAGCAGCAGGGCGTAAGCCAGAACGTGGCCTCGTACATTGGCGCGACGAGCCTGCGGACGTTCGTCGCCAGCTATGAGAACCGGCCGTTGACGAGTGGCGAGGCGGCGACAGTCCGGAGCCTTGTCCGCGACGAAATGAGCGCGGGCGCGCTAGGCATCGGCTCTTCGCTGATCTACCCCCCGGCGTTCTTTTCGAGCACCGAGGAACTCATCGATATGTGCCGCGCGGCCGCCCCGCACGGAGGGAAATACATCTCTCACATGCGGAACGAAAGCGATGGACTCGTCGATGTTGGCCTGGCCGAGCTGATACGCATCGCGAGGGAAGCGGAACTGCCCGCGGAGGCGTATCACCTCAAGGCGGGCGGGAAAGAGTCGTGGCATTTGATGGCGGCGGCGATCGATACAATCGAGAACGCCCGGAACGAAGGCCTGGCCATTTCGGCGGACATGTACGCCTATACGGCCGGCGCGACGGGGCTATCGAACTGTATCCCCCCGTGGTTCCACGAGGGCGGGCAGGATCGGCTTATCGAACGCATCGGCGATTCGGCTGTGCGGCGCGAAATCCGGGCGGCAATCGAGAATCCCGAGGGCGACTGGGAAAACCTGTACCGCCGTGCAGGCACGCCCGACAACATCCTCATCCTCCAGACGCGGGAGCCGCGAAACCGCGTGTACCAGGGGAAGCGGCTCGGCGAGGTGGCGGCGATGATGGGCAAAGATGCCATCGATGCGCTCATGGACCTGGTGGTGGACGACCGCAGCCGAATCACGACGGCGTATTTCATGATGTCGGAAGAGAACGTGAAGCTCGGGTTGAGCCAGCCATGGGTTTCGTTGGGTTCGGACTCGGCCTCGACG
>JANPDX010000463.1:0-3872 GCA_031431695.1 Dehalococcoidia bacterium | reverse complement strand
GTCGAGCGGTCCGCCGGGCAGATGAAGCAGATTGCCCGCGATGTCGAGGGACTTTCGCAAGGAGCCAGCCGGATCGTCATGAGCGTTGTGGGAATCGCTTCGATGGCGACCGAATCGGCCACCGGCGCCAACGAAATGGCCACGGGGACGAGCCGGGTGACGGAGGCAATCGTCCAGGTAAGTGCCACCAGCGAACAGACTTCGGCATCAGCCGAAGAAGTTTCGGCCAGCACGGAAGAACTCTCGGCACAGGCCGAAGAGCTTGCCGGTACGGCCAGTCAATTGCGCGACCTCGCCACGGGCCTGACGAACTCAGCCTCACGTTTCAAGCTCGCTTAACGGCGGACCGAATACCACAGCAGACAGAAAGGCCCGCCGTTGGGCGGGCCTTTCTGTGTGCGGCAAGCTCGTGAATCGCGAAGATTCACACCTGGGAGGCTCTCCGGGTAGCGACAATCAGGGTTGCACCCGCTTTCCCCTGCGGGCCGTGGCATCTATCGTGCCCTTATGCCCCTCTTTGGCGCCCCCGGTGAACGAATTGGGTACGAACTCTACCCCCACCCGGATGGGGCGCCGCCGCTCCTGCTCATTCACGGTTTCACGGCGAGCAAAGCCTCGTTTGAAGTCAACCTGAATGGCCTCCGTGAACACTTCACCGTTATTACCGCCGAACTACTTGGCCACGGCGATTCCGATGCGCCAGCGGACCCCGTGTTTTACCGCCCCGACCGCGCCGTCCGTCGAATCCTCCAGCTACTCGACCATCTCGGCTACCAACGCGTGCTCCTCTGTGGGCACTCCCTCGGCGGGGCGCTGGCGCTCCGCATAGCGCTCGAAGCGCAGGAGTGGATAGCCGGGCTCGTCGTGATCAACTCCAGTTCCGCTGCCGGCGACCCCGCGTGGCGGGACGCCGCGCATCCACGGATGCTGGAAATGGGTGCACGCCTCCGCGAGGAAGGCACGGAATTCATGAAGACTACCCGGCTCTATCCGGCGCACAGCAAACGCCTCGATCCGCTCTCGCGCGAACTGCTCACCCGTGACTTCGACCGGCTCAAGCCCGAAGGGCTGGCCGGCACAGCCGAATCACTCGTCGTCGATGTGAATGTGTGGGAACGCCACCCGGTCCTCGCCGTGCCGATGCTGCTCGTGGTGGGCGAACGTGATGCGGACTTCGCTCCAAACGCGGACGCCTTCATCGAGCGATTCCCGCCGGACCTGACCCGTGTTGTCCGCCTGCCACACGCCGGCCACGCCGCGAATATCGAACAACCTCAAGAATTTGAACAAGCTCTGGTCGATTTCGCTCGCGAGATTGCCTACCTTCCCATGCCCGCCAAACCGGGCGACACGAACAGAATGCTGACCGCGCTTGGTGGGTCGCTCGTGGTTGCGGGTATCGGCCTGCTGGCGGCGGCCATCATGTTCACGGGTGGGGACGACAAGAAGGACAACGGCCAGGTGCTCGCCGCCGCGCCCGAAACGGCTCAGGCGGCGCCGAGCCAAACCTCACTCGCGGGTGTCGCCGGGACACGCGCAACCGGACCCGCGCAGGCCGTCACGCCCGGCGCGAACACGACGGTAACGACGCCAGTAGCTTCAGCGACTTCCGCGCCCGCGGCGACCGCGACCCCTCTAGCGCCCACGGCGACAAAGGCCGCAGCGACCCAGGCTCCCGCGAACACGCCCGAACCGGCGGCCACGCCAACGGTAGTCCCCTCAACGACGGCTACACCTTCGGGGCCGCGCGCCGTAATTAATGGTCCAAGCACCGCCAACGTTGGCGACTCGATCGGACTCTCCGATGCGTCGAGCCCGGCGACCTTGACCCGTAAGTGGGTTCTGCCGACGGGCACGAATAACGGCGACGCGGGGGTGAGCTTCAAGCCCACCGTGCCCGGGTGTTACACGGTTACGATGACCGCCTACTTCACCGCCGGACCACCGCTTTCGGTGACCAAGTTGATCTCAGTCGGCGGCGTGGCCTGCAACTAGCGGTTCGAGTGCTCGCTACAGTACGGCCGCGAGGTCTAGACCTTCGCCTGTGTAGCTAAGCTGGTTCGCCGCGCGCTATCCGTTTCAGGTGGTCAATGCGGCTGTCGTCCTCTCCGAGCATCGTGACGAGCCAACCCACCGCGTGCCCAAGGTCCACCCTGGCGCCCATGCGATGGAAGATGCGTTCGATGTCCCGCCAATCGTGCGCCCGATTGAAAATCACCTTAAACACGATGATGTCTTCGACAGCGAGCACCCAAATGGGGACTCCTTCGAACTCGCTGTCGCGCATTCGTTTGCGCGCTTCTTCGTGAAACGGTGCATACGCGAAAAAGAGGTCGAGTTTCTTCCCGCCCCAGTTAAGCCGCACTTGTCCGGTTTTCTCTACGGCGATGAGGGCGCTGCCTGGCACCTCTACGCCCAGTGATTCGATGGTCGCGAACACCTGAAGAGCGCTCGATTCCGGAAGGAAGATGTTCACGTCCCAGTCGTTCGTGCTCCGTGGTATCCCATAGAGGCCATAGGCAAGCGCCCCGCCGAAGGCATGCGGGACACCCGCAGCTCTGAGGACTGGGCTCAGTCGCCGTACGCCTTCGAGGATCTCAAGCTCTTCCACTCAGGTGCGAGGCAGTCCGGGAAAATCGAGCTCGCCATAGTCGATCGGGAAGCCTCGAGCCCTTACCAGGGAATCGGACAGCCTGCAGAGTTCTGCGATCGCCCGGGAGGACTCAGCGTCGCCTTTGTCGCGCCACATCTCCGCGTTGCTTTCGTCCTCTTCTTTGAGGCTGCGAGCGATGCGTTCGAGCATGAGCGTATGGCGGGGGTCGATTTTCGTTCGTCCCATGCAACCAGTATAACGCTTTCGCGTCTGTTTATTCCGCCGTCTCAAGCTCGAATGCCGCGTGCAGCGCGCGCACCGCATCGGGCACCTGCGCCGAATCGATGATGCAGGTCAGCCGGATTTCGCTGGTGGAGATCAGCTCGATGTTGATGCCAGCATCGTAGAGCGCGCGGAACATCTTTGCGGCGTACCCGTGGGCGGTCTGGATGCCCACACCGACGATGCTTACCTTGCCGAGGTTGCCAGCGGAGGTGAACTCAGGCGAGCCTACTCGCTCACAGATCGATGGCATGAGGGCTTCGGCTTTGCGCAGGTCCCCTCGCGAAAGCGTGAACGTCAGGTCCGTCATGTTCCCTTCGCTCGAGTTCTGGACGATGGTGTCCACGCTGATGCCAGCTTCGGCCAGCGGTTCGAAGATATTGGTGGCGATACCCGGCTTATCCGGGACACGGCGCACCGTGATCTTGGCGACGTCGGTGTCATGTGCGATGCCCCGCACGCGGTTGCGTTCTTCCAACTCAGACTCCTGTCGTATCAGCGTACCCGGGGCATCGACCATGCTCGATGTCACCAGGATGGGGAGGTTGTAGACGGATGCCAGTTCCACGGCGCGGTTGTGCATCACTGTTGAACCCTGGGAAGCCATCTCCAGCATCTCTTCGTAGGTAATGTCTTTCAACTTGCGCGCGTTCGGCACGATGCGCGGGTCGGCGGTGTAGACGCCTTCGACATCCTTGCAGTTCTCACAGCGTTCGGCCCCGAGCGCGATGGCGAGCGCCACCGCGGTGGTATCGCTGGCGCCGCGGCCGAGGGTCAGGATCTCCTGGTCTTCGGTCACGCCCCAGTAACCGGCCACGACCGGTACGCGCCCGGCGTCGAGTTCCTGGCGGACGCGGTCGGCTTCGACGCGTGAAATGCGGCCCTGGTAGTGGCGGCCCTGGGCGATGATCCCTGCCTGTTGGCCGGTCAGCCCAACCGCGTCCTGGCCGAGCGTCTTGAGGGCCATGGCAACGAGCGCCACGGAGACCTGTTCGCC
>JANPDX010000462.1:0-1536 GCA_031431695.1 Dehalococcoidia bacterium | reverse complement strand
GTACTCGGCGCCTGCCAGTTAGTGCCGGGATTCATCGCCAGCCCGTTCGCCGGAGTCTGGGTGGACCGCCTCAAACGCAGACCAATCCTCATCATCAGCGACCTTGGGCGGGCTGCCGCGCTTTTCAGCGTGCCGGTCGCGGCCGTCTTCGGGTGGCTCACGCTGTGGCAATTGTTCGCGGTCGGGGCGGTCACAAGCATGCTTGGCGTGTTCTTCCAGGCGGCCTATCAGAGCTACCTTCCCACCCTGGTACGGCGAGATGAACTCGTGGAAGGGAACGCCAAGCTCTCGGGAACAGCCTCCGTCGCGGAGGTCGCGAGCTTCGGGATCAGCGGCTGGCTCGTCCAGCTGCTCAAGGCCCCGGGGGCGATTGCGATCGATGCGGTGTCGTTCGTGGTATCTGCCTACTTTGTCTGGCGCATCCGCCAACCCGAGGCGGATATCGAACGGGACACTGAGACTGAGCACTTCTGGCGCGAAGCAAGGGAAGGCGCTGGACTGGTAGTGCGCGACCCAGTGTTGCGCACACTGGTGATGGCCGAAGCGCTCCAGGCAATGGCCGAAAAGACTCTGACAACAGTCTTCCTTCTCTACCTGTACCAGGAGCTCGGATTCAGTCCCGGAGTGCTCGGCATGATCTTTGCGGTGGGCGGCGTTACTTCGCTGGCAGGCGCGTACGTCGCGAACCGGGGGACACTGTTCTTCGGCGGGGTGGGACCCACGCTCGCTGTCGCGGCGTTCATGCGGGCAAGCGGCGCGTTGTTCATGCCGCTGTGCACGGGGAACACGTGGGTAGGAATCGCTTTCCTCGTGGCGAACCAGGTGGTGGTGGACCCGTTCTGGTCGCTGTTCGAGATCCATGACGTCTCCTTGCGGCAGGGAATCGTGGCCGAACGGCTCCAGGGCCGAATGTTCGCGAACTTCCGGCTCGTGAACTTCGGATTCGCGCTGGTGGGGACCGCACTCGGTGGCGTCCTTGGATCCATGATCGGATTCCGGGCGACATTGTTCGTGGCGGTGGGGATAATGTATGCGTCGGTGTTGGTCCTTACGATTTCTCCGCTCTGGCGGGTGAAGACGGCCAGTGCCGTGATGTCCGAACGGGCGGGAAACGCCTGATTGCATCACTGCCGCGCGGTTGCCGATGATGGATACGTGAACGTGTTTCGGAAGAAATCGCAAAAGCCGCTACCTGCCGCGCGCCCGAATTTCGGGGCATGGCTGCTACGGCAGTTCGCGGGCGAACAACCGATGGCCGGTATGCCATTCGCCGAGGTCGAACGCATCTGCGCCAGCGCGGGCTCCGTGCTTTTCGGTGCGGCCTATGCGCGCCCGGACGCCTTTGTCCGGGACGCTGACGGCGAAACACTGTGGAGGACCGAAGCGGCGCTGCTCTCGCGCCGGACGGCGGACGGGTTCAAGGCGTCCATCGCGGATAAGAAGCACACCGTGGTGGCGTGGCCATGGGACCACCTCGCGACGACCGTTGCCTGGGACGCGACCCGCGCGGAAAACGTTTCGGAAGAGACGCTCGGT
>JANPDX010000461.1:0-4743 GCA_031431695.1 Dehalococcoidia bacterium | reverse complement strand
CGCGGGCTCGTCATCCAACCGTGCGACATCACCAACACCCACCGAGTGGCGGGCGCGAAACTCGAAGCGGAAGAAGTCCTGGAACGCCCCCGCCAGCCGTCCGCGCCACTGCTCGGCGGGTATGCGCGAGAGATCGACGCCATCGATGAGGATCGTGCCACTCGTGGGCTCGTAGAGCTTGCAAAGCAGTTTCACCAGCGTGGACTTGCCGGCTCCGTTCTCGCCGACGATGGCTATCACCGTCCCGGACGGGATCTTCAGGCTGACATCGTCGAGCACGAGCCTTTCGGTCCCCGGATAGGCGAACGACAGGTGCTCTACAGCGATCCCATCGTGGAGTTCCTTCGGCGCTTCCAGGTCCTCTTCGGAAGTCACCGCCGCGGCGTAGTCCTCCAACCAGGCCAGCCGCCGCGAGCCATCCATCCAGATGCCGCGCAGGAAGCCAATCTCCCCAACAGTTGCCCCGATGTACGAAGACAGCCGCGAGCCGGCCGCCAGCACAAGCAACACATCGCCGGCCGGCGAATCGAGCCCTGAGGCGACGAACACCACAGACGCAACAAACGCTCCGCCGAACACAGCCCATGCCAACGTGTGCCAGGCGGCCGACCCCCAGCGCGCGGTCGAAACCTGGCCATACCAGCGATCCCAGGCCGTTCGGCGTCGCTCCACCAGGCGCGAGCCAATGCCGGTCACGCGCACTTCCTTTCCGGGTGGCGCCGTCGTCGCGACGGTGAAGAGGTGGCGCGACAGCCGTGCATCAGCCGCGCCCCTCTCCTGCGCTGAACGCTCCACTGCGGGCCGCCACGTCGAAGTCAGAACAGTCGGGAGCGCGAACACCGCCAGCAGCACCAGCGCCGGGTGGATAGACATCAGCAGCGCGACAGTCACGACCAGCCGCAGGATCCAGCCGGCTGTCCCGAACAGCGACATGTACATGTGGTCGAGCACGAACACCTGGTCGCGCAGCACCGAAAGCCGGTCGAGGTAGTCCGGGCGCTCCTGGTGGGCAATCGTCGCCACCGAGGCCTGAAGGCGCGCGACATGCGCCTCAAGGGCGATCGTCACCTTGTCGCGGAAGCGCCGCTGAACCCGCATGCTTACGACCGAAAGAAACCATGTCGCCGTCGCCGAACCGCCGAGCCCGAGCGCGGCGATCATCAGCAACCTGCGCTCGCCATCGATGACGCCCTGGCCGAGGAGTTTCAGCCAGACCGCGAACATCGCATCCGGGAGCGCCGCAAGCAACGACAAAATGAAGGCCGCGAGCAGCAGCTTCGGTTCGTTCTTAAAGCCCAGCTTGCACAATCGCCACATCGACGAAATCGCCGGCGGCAGGTCGTCGCGAATGGCACGAGAGTTGCGCGCGGCCGATTCAGGCGAGGACATCGAACACCACCCCTTCTTCTTCCTCGTCCGTGGTGAACCGCTGCGCCTGGAGGTCGAACATTGTCCGATAGCGCCCGCCGAGTTCCATCAACTCTTCATGTGTTCCCAGTTCGATCACCCGGCCATGCTCGACCACACAGATCCGGTCTGCCTTTCGGACCGTCGAAAACCGGTGGGAGATAAGGATCGTGGTGCAATGACGCGTCGCTTCGAGGATGCGTTCGAAGATCTCGGCTTCGCCGCGCACATCGAGCTGCGCCGTCGGCTCATCAAGCAGCACCACCCCGGCGCCGAGCTCTACCCGGCAAAGTGCCCGGGCGAGCGCGACTCGTTGCCACTGTCCCCCGGAGAGGTCGGTGCCACCGGGGTAACCCTTCGCCAGCGGGGTGCCCAATTCAGCGAGGTGATTCGCCCCGGCCGCAACCAGCGCGGCATTCACTGTCGCGTCGTCAGCGCCACCCGGCGCGACGTTATCGCGGAGCGGAAGTTCGAAGCGGATGTAATCCTGGAAGACCGCCGCGAGGCGCCCTCGCCACGAATCCAGGTCGAGCTCACGCAGGTCCACGCCATCGACCTCGATCGCTCCGCCCTGCGGGTCATAGAGGCGGCAGAGGAGCTTCGCCAGGGTAGTCTTTCCAGCGCCGTTCTGGCCGACGATAGCCAGCGAACTGCCCGCCGGAATCGTCAAGTCGAAGCCGTCGAGTACCAATCCACCGCCCGCCGGGTACTGAAACGTCACCTCGCGGAAACGAATCTCCGATGCGGGCATGCCCTGTGCGAGCCGAGACCCTGATTCCAACTTGCCAGCGATTGCCATCCGCTTATCCAGGCGCAGAGCAGCGGCCACGGGCGCCGAGGCTCCATCCAGCGCCCAGTTCAGGCCACCGAAAGCCAACATGCTTGTCCCAACCGCCACCTGGGCGAAGACGATCACCTGTTCGAGCGTTAGACGGCCATCCGCCGCATCCCGGCCCATCGCCCAGAACACCACGACGTTCGCGATAGCAACGACCAGCAGGCACCAGACCACCGACTTCTCGCGCAGCCGCGTCGCCTGGTACTGCAATTCGTGGAGCCTGGTTCGTCGCGCGATGAAGCGTTCGAGCGTCCACCCGGCCAGCCCGAACATCCGCAATTCCTTCGCCGCGGGCGGGTCCACCGCCAACCGGTAAGCGTAGTCCGCATCTCGTTGCGCCGAACGCACTTCGTCGGTTTGGCGGTCCCGCCAGACGGAACTCTCACGCAGCAGCCAATGGGTCGCCAACCAGGCCCCGGACAGTACAATCGGCGCCCACCAGGTGTACCCGAAGAGCACGATGGCCGAAGCCACCCCGGTGACCAGCTGCACCAGCCCGACGGCGATGAAGTCCATCGAAATGCTCAGCGGCGGCCCCGTCATGCCCAGGTCGAAATCCCGCGCCACGGTCAGGTCCGCTGTCAGTGAAGCGTCTTCGAGGTGACCCATTCCCGGTGGCTCCGTACAGGCCGCCGTCAGCCGGTCGTACAGCAGCGCCGCGGTCCGGTCGCCGAGGTTGGCGCTCACTGCCTGGTGGATGGGCGTCAGCACCTGGAGCAACACAAACACGATGCCCAGCGACGTCAGTGGCAGCGCGAGGCTTTCGCCGCTCTGCACGGCGCCGATCAACGCCCCCATCGTGATCGCGAGGCCCGCCGGCAGCACCCCGCGCAGGATAACCACCACGTACCACGCGATCGCCAGCCTGGCGTCCGCCTGCGGCAGCACGCGAAAGAACTTCCATTCCTGGCGCGCCTGTACCCTGCTTAGCACAATGCCGACATCCCCCTCGGCGATTCCCGCATCTCCGCGAAGCGCGAACTATGCCATGTCACGCCCCAGTTGGCTCGTATGAAAATAGCGAACCGAAACGTTCCACCTTGACTTTGCCCGTGGATCGCTGCTGAAAGTAGTTCGAGCAATCGACGAAACCTCGCGGGAAGATAGTCTGACACCGAACCTCGCAGTCCTCGACTTCTATCGCCAGACCGGCAAGAAGACCGAACCCGGTGCATGCGCAGGCCTCCTTGAAGGCATTCCGGCCGGCAGTGCGGCGATCTCGCGCACCCTCCAGGGCCTTCTTCGATCATCTCGCCACGCTGACGCACGACCCCGATGCGAACTTCGCCGAGCTGCGGGAGTTGTACAAGACCAGCGACCAGATCCGGGTGCCCGGCTCGGTCTTCAACGCAGTACTTCAGCGGATGGACGAGGTTTAAGGGAAGCAGCGACGAGCCGTCAGGCCAACACGTATGCTTCGCACTACCAACCTCCGCTGAGGATCGCCCTTGAAGCTGGTACTGCTCGGCACGGGCACGCCGATTCCCGACCCCCGGCGCCTCGGTCCGAGTCAGCTCGTCGAATCAGGAAACGACCGTGTGCTGATCGATGCCGGCAGCGGAGTCGTCCACCGTCTCGTAGAAGCGGGATTCTGGCGCCCCGGCCAGCGGACCGGGTCCGTATTGTCGCGAATCGTCCTCACCCACCTGCACTCGGACCACCTCATGGGCCTTCCGGACCTCCTCTGGACTGGCTGGATCATGCGCTGGTGGGACGTTCCGCCACCGATAGCAGGTCCACCTGGTACGGCGGCGATGGTTGCTTCGTTGCTCGAGGCGTTTTCCTACGACGTTGCGGTTCGGACACGGGGCGAGGGTCTGCATCGTGAGTGGCTTGTCCCGGTCGTAGAGGAGATCGAGGAGGGATGGTCCGTGGATGGCGCGGATAGCCGCGTTACCGGATTCCGCGTTGACCACGAACCGGTCGATCAGGCGTTCGGCTTTCGCATCGATGGGACCGGCGGTTCTGTCGTTGTTTCCGGCGACACCCGCGTATCCGAAAACCTGGTGAAGCACGCCCAGGCCTGTGACCTGCTGGTCCACGAGGTGTACTGGCGAACGGGCGCCATTGCCTTGCGCGCTTCAATCACTGACCCGGAAGCGCTGCACCGGCGCGACACCATCGATAGCTACCACACCCACTCGGAGGATGTCGGTGGCGTGGCGGCCCGGGCCGAAGCGAAGCACCTGGTTCTCTCGCACATCCTTTTCCGAGGGGCGGCGCCAGCCGATCTCGAAGCCGATGTCCGCAAGGACTTCTCCGGCGATGTGACGGTCGGCGCCGACCTGCAAACATTCGAGATCTAAGTCGCCACCGGCCGCCGCATCGACGTCGGTCGAGCGCCTTGCCGCCAGCCTTCTCTTGCCAACTTCCCCCGCGAAAGTTAGATTCGGCGTTGGATCTGGTACGCGTTCGCGCGGCGCATCGCGCACATAGCACTCGGGCCCTCCGAGCCGTTTCCAAGTACATCCACCACGGGAGCACCTCGATGACCACCA
>JANPDX010000460.1:0-2795 GCA_031431695.1 Dehalococcoidia bacterium | reverse complement strand
GAGTTCCTGAGCTTTGATTTCGAGCGGGTCTTCCTCGTCCTTGTCGCGGAGCGCTTCCAAATCCTTGTGACGATAGAGCGCGTTGTCGTCGATGGTGAGCTTGGCATCTACCGCAACCACACGCCCCTCGTTCGTGACAGCGAGGGGGTTGATCTCCACGAGGCTTGCGTCGGTCGCGACGAGAGTCTTGTAGAGTCCTTCAACGATCTTTGCGAACTGGTCTGCCTGGTCGCCGGTGAGTCCGAGGCGCGCCGCCAGGGTACGGCCAACGTACGGCTCATAGCCGGACGACGGGTTCACAGGGACGCGGATAATCGCCTCCGGGTTGGTGTGGGCGACAACTTCGATTTCCTGGCCACCCTCCGCCGAAGCCATGATTAACGCCGAACCCTGCATGCCATCGATGATGGCCGCAAGGTAATACTCCTTCGCGATGTCAGTCTGCTCGGCGATAAGCACGTTCTTGACGAGCTTGCCTTCCGGGCCAGTCTGGATGGAGACGAGGTGCTTCCCGAGTATGGCCGCCGCCGCCGCTTCCGCTTCGTCCACGGTATCGGCAAGGCGCACGCCGCCTATGCGGTCGCCTTTGACTTTGCCCGAGTGATTCGCGGCGTCGGTTGTCAGCTTCGTGAACATGTCCGCGGTCTCCGCCTGGGCAACCAGCCGGCCCTTGCCACGCCCACCGGCGTGAATCTGGGCCTTCACGACTACTTTGCCGCCCAGCTCCTGGGCAATGATCCGAGCTTCAGCGGGGGTGGATGCGACTCGCCCTCGGGTCGTCGCGACGCCGTTCTGGGCCAGCAGGTCTCGGGCCTGGTATTCATGCAGTTTCATAGGGTGCTCCGGAGATATATGCGCGGAGCACTGTATCGCGGAGCCGGGCTAGCAGATAGCGAAACTGGCGGAGAGGGGGAGATTCGAACTCCCGGTGACTTTCGCCACGGCCGTTTTCAAGACGGCTGCATTAAACCACTCTGCCACCTCTCCACCGGGCAGTTTATCGCGGAGCGCGCCATGAGTCAGTTAGCACTCTTGACTCTGGAGTGCTAACGCCATCACGATGGTGAGACTTACGCTTCGTGCGACTGCCCGATTCGAGGAATCAGTGCCGACCTACGAATACCAATGCAATGCCTGCAAGGCCGTCTACGACCTGCGCCAGGGTTTTGACGCGGAAACAACGCACACCTGCGAAGAGTGCGGCAAAGGCATCGCCAAGCGCGTCCTTCATGCGCCGAAGGTTCACTTCAAGGGCGGCGGTTGGTACGCCACCGACAGTAGAAGCAAGAGTTCAGCTGTCACCGATAGTGAATCGAAGTCCGAGCCCTCCGAGAGCGCTGCCGCGACCGCGGACAAGCCGGCCGTCGCGGACAAGCCCGCCGCCGAAGCAAAGAGCAAGTCTTCCGAAGCGAAGAGCAAGTCCTCCGAGGGAACGGCCGCTTCCTGAGCAGCGCCGGGTAAACCCGGGATTGTTCGGCGGCAACCTGGAGTTCTATACTTCCGCGATGGCAAGAGCGGTACGCTCAAAAGGCCGAACGGCCGGTGATTGGACCCGAATTCGCATCCTGGCCGTCGCGTCGGCGCTTTTTGCTGAGCACGGCTATTCCGGCACCTCAGTCCGCATGGTCGCAAAAGAAGTTGGCCTTTCCGACCCGGCTGTGTACTACTACTTCCCGACCAAACAGATGCTGTACACGGCGCTCTTGCAGCAGCCCGACTACGGCAAGCTACCGCTCGACGACCAACAGGTCTCACGTCCTGCCATCATCGATCAGGTGATGCAGTTGTTCGGTTGGTGGACCGAACGTGCTGAGTTCGGCCAGATGCTTCTGAGAGAACAGTTAGCGAACGACGATGCCAGTGTCGCCTTCATGTCCGAAAGCGAGGAAGTCTGGTCCGCGAACGTGACGGCGCCCTTGTGCGCGTTCCTCGGTGTCAAAGGTGAAATGACCGCCGGACTGCTTTTCGAGTTGTTGGCGGGCGTGTATTGGGACGCAATCCTCTCGTTCGGCGCCGCAACTCGAGAGTCGGTCAGCCAGCCGTATTACCAGCAGCGCGTGCGCGGGATGGTCGAATTGGCGATTCCGAAAGAACGGCCGGCGCGACCTTGACGGTGCGAGACCGGCGTCCCGGGGGCACGCGCGACCGTATCCTCGAGGCCGCAAGAGATCTCTTCGGTCGTGACGGCTTCGACTCAACGACCGTCAAGCAGGTCGCGGCGCGCGTTGGACTCACAGATGCGGCGCTTTACCACCACTTCAAGAGCAAGCACGAGATCCTTGAGGCGATCTGGGAATTGCCCATGGGCGGGGGGCCAGCTCAGATTCGCCCGGAGGGCAAGCTCACGGCCGCCCGCCTGCGAGAGATCATTGACTCGGCGTTGGAGTTCACCATCCGAAACGTCGACTACACACGATTGATACTTCGAGAAATCCTTGACGGCGACGAGACGGCCCTGGCCTTGCGCCGCCAGAATCGATCAGTCGTGCATTTCACGCTCTATGAACATTTCTTGACGGCCTACCCTCCCGCTGTTTCCGAGCTTCGCGCCGAGGCGACGCTGATGTTGTTCGTAGGGAGCACCTTGAAACTCCTGATGGAACATGGAGATGAGTTCGGAGCCGCTGCCTCTCACGAGCAATTCCGCGAAACCCTGCACGCCAGGGTCGAACAACTCGCCGGCTTTGCCGACGCGGTCGCGGTCTAGCATCGAATGCGGGCCGTAATCCAGCGCGTATCCAGTGCTTCGGTGAGTGTCGATGGCACACTGATCTCCGCGATAGGCCCGGGCTTCG
>JANPDX010000459.1:0-1770 GCA_031431695.1 Dehalococcoidia bacterium | reverse complement strand
ACCGAACACAAACGCGACCGGCCTCCCTTTTGCTCCCTCTCCTTCCGGGACAGGGCCGGCGTGAGGGCCATTCCCATTAACAACAATCGCTTCGGCAGAAAGCGAAAGCGTCTTGGCCGGCAGGCGAATATTGGTCAACTTAACCGTCTTGTTGCCATCCAAGCGCAAAATCGGGCTGTGGCGCAGAATTTCCAGCATGCGGTCGCTGAAGTTCTGCCGTTCCTCGACAGCAATGCCGCTGTCCTCTTGGCCGTCCCCTTCGAAATCGACCGGCGTCGGAATGGTGGCCTCGAAACAAAACGGACCGGTGACGCGGGTGATTCCGCTGGTCGTTTCGGGGCGATCGACGAGTACCTCTTCGGCGGGTGGTTCGTTGTTGGCGATGGATTTGAGCGTGACGTGCGGGACGATGCCGCCGGTCTCTTCCCCCTTGTTGTTTTGTTTGCGCAGAAAATCGAAGCCGCCCGCCGGCCCCCGATCCTCGTGTTTAAGCGCGTACCAGGGGAAGGTGGCGGTGAGGAGTCGCTGGCGGGCCAGGGCCAGCGGCACGCGACTGACGTCGATCGTGATCCAGCGCCGACCCCACTGCTCCGCCACATACGCCGTCGTCCCGCTCCCGCACGTCGGGTCCAGCACCAGGTCGCCGGGGTCCGTCGTCATCAGAAGGCAACGCTGAATGACACCAATGTTTGTCTGAACGACATACAACTTATCGTCACCGAAACCAGATGCCCCGATTCCTTCGGACCAATTGTCGGTTACAGCGCGGAATGGAAACTCATCGCGGTAAGACTTCCACGTCAATGTGTTCCCAACCGCATACGCCCGTCCGATTTCAGCTACTCGCTGCATTCCAGACGCAGTGACCGACCAATGTCGGCCTCGTGGCGGGAAGAATTCGCGGCCTCCAAATTTTACTGGCGACTCTCGATCAGTCGGCGTTTCGCCCTGTGATGTCGCTTGTTGGAGTCGCAACAGGCGGCCTTCAGGAATTGCGGCACGTCCTTGCTTCTGCGCCAACGACAAGTCGATGATTCGGCCGTCAGGCGTTTCAACGCAGATGTAGCGCTCATATGGATTCTCGATGGGCGGGCGCTCCTCGAATAGCTGCCGATATTTGGTCCGGTTCTTGTCCTTCGCATACCAAAGCAAGTAGTCGGAGACTTGGGACAGCAAGGTCGGCGTTCGCCCGCTTGTCTTCGCAAAAGTGATTTCTGCGCAGAAATTCTCGGCCCCGAAGACCTCGTCCATGACCTCGCGGACGTGGTGCAAATTCTCGTCGGAGATCTGGACGAAGAGGCTGCCGGAGGGGCCGAGCAGCTCGCGCGCGACCAGCAGCCGGTCACGCAGGTAGGTGAGGTACGAGTGCAGGCCGAGTTCCCAGGTGTCGCGGTACGCCTGCACCATCTCCGGCTCGCGAGTCAGGTCCTCGTCGTCGTTGTGCTTCACGTCGCGACGCCGCACGAACGGCTGGAAATTCGAGCCGAACTTCACGCCGTACGGCGGGTCCATGTAGATCATCTGGACTTGCCCGCCCAGACTCTCGTAGTGGACCAGCGAGTTCATCACCACCATCGCGTCGCCCAGGATCATGCGATTCGTCCAGCGGTCGCGATGTTCGTAGGCCCGCAGCACTTGGTCCGCCACGGAATGCCTCGGATCGCCAAACAGTTCGAACATCGTCGTCTGCTTGGGCAGATCGCGATCGCGCCGATGACCGGTCAGCGTTTCTATGATCGCCTTGGTAGAGAGCCGTTCGTGAACGAACAG
>JANPDX010000458.1:0-6333 GCA_031431695.1 Dehalococcoidia bacterium | reverse complement strand
ACCGAGGAACGCGACGCGGCCGTGGCTCTTAACCGTCAGGCCGAGAGCGTCCCGGTAGAACGCCACGGCAAGGTCGATGTCGCGGACGCGCAGGGCGATGTGTCCGAGCATGGTCGGGATTCCAGTTGTCTCAGCCACATTGGCCTCCATCAGGGTTACGAATTGGAAGCAACTTATCCTCGGTCGCCGAGGCAGTCAATTCAGGCCGACGCCAGTCCCGCGACCGCCGCGAACAGCTCGAGCGAGTGCAGCGCCTCTTTGTGGGTCAGGTCTCCCCACTGGAAAGCGCCAACCACGTAATTCGGCATGCCCTCGCCTTCGAACCGGCTGAGATATGAACGAATAGTCCCCGGCGAACCCGCGACCACGGCCTCGACGCGGCAGGCGAGGTCGAAATCCCCACCAAGGGATGGCCCGCCCCCGATCGGCGCGGTGCCCCCGCCCGCTGAGGTTGACGGTCCGCTCCCTTGCGTCCACCCACGCCGGGTGTAGTGGCCGTGATACGCGGCCCATGATCGCCGTGCAATCGCCTGTGCCTCGCGGTCCGTGTCAGCCACGATAATGTGACGAAGCGTCCCGATCACTGGCCCGTCGGGGCCGTGGCGCGCGGGGAGATCGGATCCTTGGCGCGCTCGGCGATAGGCCTCCATGAGTTCGCGCCCGTCTTCTGGTCTGCCGCCGCCGATGAAGTTCATCCCCAGCCGTCCGGCGCTCGCCACGTTTCCCGCGTACCAGAAGGGCGGGTGCGGCCTCTGCGCGGGCGTCATTTCGATGGGCACCCGGTCAAACCGAAAGTGTTCGCCGTCGTAGCTGAGCACATCCCTGGTCAGGCCGTGGATCAGGATCTGGAGGGTCTCCTCGAACCTCGCCTGCGCTTCGCCCGCGCCGTGTCCCCAGAAGTCGTGTTCGATGGCGGCGATACCCCGTCCGACGCCTATCTGCAGGCGGCCATTCGACAGGTGATCGACCATGCAGATCTCTTCGATGAGCCGAAGCGGATGGTAGAACGGGAGCAAATAGACGAGCGCGCCAAGCTTGAGGCGCGTCGTGTGCTGCGCGGCGGCTGCCAGGAACACCGACTGCGACGGCGCCTGGCTGAGCGGCTCCTGGTGGTGTTCGGCAAGGTGATACCCGTAAAACCCGAGCGCATCCGCCCGGGACAACAATTCCAGGCGCTCCTCGAACTGGCGTCCAAGCGAGACGTCGTCCCGCCGTTCCATGTGGTCGAACATCCCGAACCGCAGCGTCATTCCGGTGCCCCTTTGTGTTGCGGGAGCCTATTGGCGCGCCGGCGTCGTCGTCAAGGACAGTCTCGCGCTGCCACTTGCGCCGTCGTATTGTCGCGGTACATCCCGCTGAATCGAGAATCGCGCCATGGAGCACCTGCACGTCGAGACCGAGGAAGGCGTCCTCGAAGGTACCTTCGACCCGAAATTCGCCGAACTGGCCCGCGAGTTCGCAACGAACTTCCGTGAACGTGGCGAGGGCGGCGCATCGGTTTGCGTGACCCTCGGGGGCGAAACAGTCGTTGACCTCTGGGGCGGCATGGCCGCCGACGGTATCCCCTGGTCGAAGGACACGGTTTGCACGGTGTTCTCGTGCACGAAGGGCGCGACTGCCATCTGCGCCCACCTGCTCGCCAGCCGCGGAAAACTCGACATCGAATCGCCAGTAGCCGAGTACTGGCCAGAGTTCGCGAAGAACGGAAAAGAAGCCGCAACGGTGCGGATGATGCTCGACCACTCGGTCGGCGTGCCCGCCATCCGCGAGCAAATGAAGCCCGGCGCCGCCTGCGATTGGGACTACATGGTGGAGCGACTGGAGGCCGAGCAGCCATTCTGGAAACCCGGTACGCGCAACGGCTACCACATGCTCAACTTCGGCTGGACGGTCGGCGAACTCGTGAAGCGGGTGTCGGGAAAGTCGTTGGGCACGTTCTTCCGGGACGAAGTAGCACAACCGACCGGCGCCGACTTCTGGATCGGCGCCCCGGAGGAGGTCGAAGCGCGCTTCGCGCCGACCGTGCCCTTCAGGCCAGTGTCCGGCGATCCACCGAGCGACTTCGTCCTTGCGCTCCTCTCTGACTCGAAGTCAATCTCAGCGCTCTCGCTGCTTAACGGAGGAGGATTCGACCCGAACAGCCGCGCCTGGCACGCCGCTGAAATCGGCGGGGGAGGAGGAATCTCCAATGGACGTGGCCTCGCTCGCATCTATGCGCCACTCGCCTGTGGTGGCTCGCTCAACGGGGTCACCCTGGCAGAACCGGTGACGCTCGCGAGAATGGCCGAGGTCTCATCCGCTACGAAGGAAGACGCGACGCTCCTCATCCCGACTCGCTTCGCCCTCGGGTTCATGAAGTCGATGGACAACCGCGGCTGGAAGGCCAACAACCGCGACAGCGTTATCCTCTCCAGCGCGGCCTTCGGCCACGTCGGCGCCGGTGGAAGCATCGGCTTCGCCGACCCGGCGGCTAGCATGAGCTTCGGTTACGCGATGAATCGCCAGGGCAAGGGCATCCTCATGAACGAGCGCGGCCAGTCGCTGATCGACTCGGCCTATCGGGCGATCGGCAAGACGACGAACGCGGGCGGCGTTTGGATGTAGGTGCCGGGTTAGTGCGGTACTTCGTGGATGAAGTCGCTCGCCGGTGCGCCGAGCCATTCGCACATCGCCATGCAAGAATGAATTTCAGTCCGCCCACCGCGCGCCAATCGTGTGAGCGTCGTCGCAACCACGTGCGGAATCGCGATCGCTGAAGCGACATCGCTCCAGGTCAGGCCGTCGGCGATACGCTTTTGGTCCAGGGCCGCATGGAGGCCCTTCGTGTCGACGCGTGGAATCAGCAGCGAGAACCTGCTTGGCGGCGGAGCTGGTTCGGGCTCCGAGGCGCCGGTGAGAAAGGCTTCTGCCGGTTGATGCAGCCAGCGAAGCAGGCAGAACACGCCGTCCGCCTCCATCGGCCCACCGTGGGCTGCCCGGCGAATAGTCGTTGCCGAGACATGCGTGGCGAGAGCCAGTTCGCGCGCCGAAACGCCGCGCCGCGCCCGTTCGGATTCAATGGCCCGGGAGAGTGCGGCGGTATCGAACAGGGCGCGCGGCATGCGTGGAGGATAGTCCTCAGGCGGTGCGCCGTCGCCCCCGCCGGGGACCCTCGAGGGCCTGCTCCGCCAGCTTCTCCCAGGCTGCCGCGCTGACCTGCGCCTGCCGCGCCTGTGAGACATGAGTGTAAATCTGCGTGGTGTTCGCCGAACTGTGTCCGAGCAAGTCCTGCACGATACGAAGGTCCGCGCCGCCATCAAGCAGGTGCGTTGCGAACGAATGACGCAAGAGGTGGGGGTGGACTTCCACGGCGATTCCGGCCCTCACCGCGTGGCGTTTGATAAGCGACTGCACGGACCGCGCCGTCAGGCGGCCGCCGAAACGGTTGAGGAAGAGTGCGCCCTCATCCCCTGCCCCTCTCCCGACGCTGCGGGCGAGGGGAGCGCCGGAATCAGGAACGAAGCCCTTGCGGCCCTCGGCCAGGTAGCGTTCCACGGCTTGCATCGCGGGCTCACCGAAGAGGACGACCCGCTCTTTCGAGCCTTTGCCGTGGATGATCGCGGTGCCCTCGCCCAGGTCCAACTGGCCGACGTTGAGAGACACGAGTTCCGAGATACGCAGCCCGCCGCCGTAAAGCAACTCGAACATCGCCCGGTCGCGCAGTCCCGCCGGTGCCGAAGCGTCCGGAGCCTTCAGCAGCGCATCGAGGACCGCGGGGTCGAGCACCTTCGGCAGCCTCTTTGGGCGCTTGGGCAACGCCACGCCGTAGAGCAGGTCGCGTTCGGTCGCGCCCTCCTGCAGCAGGTACCGGTAGAAGCCGTGTACGGTGCTTGTCCGGCGCGTAATCGAAGCGGAGACCATCCCGCCGTCTTTCAGTTCGGTCAGGTACTCGCGGAACAGCGCGCGGGTTGTTCTTAGCGGCTCCAGCTCTCGCTCGCTACACCACCGCAAGAAACCGCCGATGTCGTTCCGGTAGTTCCGAATCGTGTACGCCGACCGATTGCCGGCGGAAAGCTCGCGCAGATAGGCCTCGAGAAAGGCATCTGCAGTCTTGTGGACGCCCGTGCTTGGCATAACGGGATTGTGAGTTGTTAAGGAGCTAGGGGCGAGGGCGCAACGAAATAGCGTTTGGTATCGTGCATCCTTATGGGCGAACTTCGAGACGTTCGAGCGATAGATGCGATCAACGCTTTCGTAAAGGCTGGCGGGTTCGCCAAGCCCGGCAAAGGCGCTCATGTGAACATCAAGATGCCGAACGGCAACGTGCTCACCATTTCGAGGCACCGCGATGCCGTCAAAATCGGTATCCTAAAGGCCATGATTAAGAAGGGCGGACTCACTGACGGGGAGTTCGCGAAACTCCTCGGGAGGCGACGCTAGTGGAATTTTCAATTGTGATTCACGAAGCTGAGGAAGGCGGTTATTGGGCTGAAGCACCGTCCCTCGAAGGCTGCTACGCCCAGGGCGAGACAATCGAAGAGACACTCGACGACATGCGGGGTGCCATCGAATGCCGTCTCGAGTTCCTCATCGAAGAGGGTCTGGAGATCCCGAAAGACAGCGGTCTGCGAGTCGCGACGGTAACCGTCACTGCTCCCGCCGCCGCCTGACAAGGAACTACTTCTTCGCCACTGGTTTCCTAAGAGCCGGCTTCTTCGCGGCCACCGCTGTTCCCCCCGTCTTCCGTTTCGCGAAGGCGGCCTTGCCGCGCGCGCTGCGCTCAAGCAGCTTTGCGTTCGCCGCCTCGCGCTCCGGCAGCGCCCTCACGGCTGACATTTTTCCCTGTTCGAGTGTGTTCGTGGTGTAGCTGCAGTGCGGGTAGTTCCAGCAGGCGTAGAAGACGCCGCGTTTTCCCGCTCGCGCGGTCTTCTCCACGAGTTGCCCGGTCTCAGGCTCCTCGGGGCAGGCGATACCCACTGGCACGCCGCCGCGGAAGTCGCACTGGCCCGTTTCGCGGTTCACGCAATCGACATAAGCCCCATAGGGGCCGGACTTCTGCACGAGCACGCCCTTGTCTTTCGGGCAGAAGTACCCGGTCTCCCGGGGAGCGGCGACCAACAACGGAGCGCCATCCGCGCCCATCGGTAGAGAGTTCGAACACTCCGGGTAGCGCGGACAGGCAAAGAACTTGCCGTTGCGTCCCCACTTGATAACCATGTTCGCCTGGTCGCAGAGGTTGCAGCGGATGTCCGTGAGCTCCTGCTGCTTTTCCGCGCCGCTGTCCGCATCGTCCAGGCGTTTCTTGAAGTCTGGCCAGAACCCACGAATCACTTCGTCGTAGTCCCGCTCGCCTGCCGCCACTTCGTCGAGTTCTTTTTCCATTTCGCCGGTGAACGGAACATCGATGTACTGCTTCATGTGTTGTTCAAGCAGGTCGTGCACGATAAACCCGAGCTCCTGGGGCACGAGTTGCCGTCCCTGGCGCTCGACGTAGTCTCGCTTGAGTACCGTCTGGACGATGCTGGCGTAGGTGCTCGGGCGGCCGATGCCGTCTTCCTCCAGCGCCTTCACGAGCGATGCTTCCGTATAGCGAGGCGGCGGCTCCGTCTGGTGCCGCCGGGGATCGACCGAGCGCTGATTCAGCACATCGCCCTGGGCGAGGTCAGGCAGCGCGGCGACCGTCCCTTCCTCGTCGTCTTCGCCCGGCGTGTCGTTCGCGTCCACGCCATACGCCTTGAGGTGTCCTTCGAAAACGAGCGAACTGGCGCTCGCCCGAAATGTGCCTGTCAGCGTGGCGCCCTCTCGGGCTTCTACTTCGACCGTCATCGTCGCGTAACGAGCATCCGACATCTGGCTCGCAACGAAGCGCTGCCAGATGAGCTGGTAGACACGAAATTGGTCGGCGCTCAGCGAACGTCGCAGGTTTTCCGGCGTCGCCGACGGGTCGGTCGGGCGAATGGCTTCGTGTGCTTCCTGGGCGCCCTTGGACCGCGTGGTGTAAACACGTTCCTTGTCCGGCACGAAGTCCTTACCCCATTGCCGCGAGATCCACTCTCGAGCGTGGCCGCGGGCGATCGGCGAAATGCTTACGGAGTCGGTGCGCATGTAGGTAATCAGTCCGGATTGTCCGCCGACGCCCTCGTAGAGCTCCTGGGCGATACCCATGGCTCGCGCCGCGCTCATGCCGAGGCGGTTTACCGCAGCCTGTTGGAACGTACTCGTGGTGAACGGTGGCACCGGACCGCGGCGTTTCTCGCCTTTGGTTACCGAAGCCACCGAGAACTGGGACCGCCGGAACGTCGCCGTCAGGCTGTTCGCCACAGTTTCGTTTGGAATCGCTGGTCCGGCCACGCG
>JANPDX010000457.1:0-3237 GCA_031431695.1 Dehalococcoidia bacterium | reverse complement strand
GGCGGATTCTACTGGCACACGACGCGATCCGCCCCCGCCGGGAAGCCGCTGAGGGCCGCGACTACGGACGAATCGGGCAACGAACCCGCCCCCCGGGTTGAGGCGGGGCAGTGATGCCCCGCGTGCGAACGCCCACACGTGAGGCCACGAGCCGGGCCGGGCCTTCGGCGCTGATCCACCGGCAGTCGTTGGGCGGCATGCCGCAAGTGCCCACTGAGGGGCACGGCTACCGCTCCGATTCCTGGATGCTGTCCAGTGTCGGTCGTCTGTACCGGTCTTCCGGGTTGTCCCAGCCTTTGAACCGCGGTTGGCGCTTTTCGGCGAAGGCGGCGCGCGATTCCATCAGGTCCGACTTTGCGCCGTGGTCGCGAAGGCGGTCGGCGAGCCGTTCCAGCTCGGGCGAAACGGCGGGCCGCATCGCGCGCATCATCGCCAGCGTGTTCGCCCGTGATGCAGGCGGCAGCGACATCAGGTGGGCCGCCATCGCATGGGCCTCGGGCATCAGGTCTTCCGGCTCAGTCAGACGGTTGAGGAAGCCAAGCTGGTACAGCCGTTCGGCGTCGAAGCGGAAGGCGAAGGCCATCTCCGTCGCGATCGGGTGCGGCAGCGCGGCGACGTGGCCATGGCCGTGCCCGCCCAGCAACCATCGTTTCGCTTCGGACATCTCGAAGACCGCCCCGCGCACGGCCAGCCGCAAGTCGCAGCGTTCGACAAGCTGGAAGCCGCCGCCCATCGCATAACCGTTGATTGCGCAGATAACCGGCTTATCGAGGGTGCCGGCGGTAAACGGGTCGCGCTTTACGCTCGCGTCGAGTCCAGGCGCACCGCGATTCAGCGACTCCTTCATGTCTTCGCCCGCGCAGAACGCCCGCCCCGTGCCGGTGTAGATGGCGACTTCGAGGGCCGAGTTCGAGCCAAACTCGATCCATGCGTCCGCAAGCGCGGACCTCAATTCGTTACCGAGTGCGTTCAGCCGCTCCGGGCGGTTCATGCGGATGACGAACGCCGCGCCGTGGGTTTCAGTTTCGACAATGGCCATGAAGCAACTCCCGGGGTGAGGTAGTGGTGAATCGGGATGGTACATCCGCCGTGGCCCGAAGAGCGGCCTGGGGCCCGCTCTCGGCCGATAATTTGACGTTCGGATTAGAATGCGCGGCATGGCCTCCGCAGATTCGCCAGTAGCCGACCGCCCGACCGGCATCGTCACCTTCCTGTTCACAGACATCGAAGGCTCCACGGGGCGCTGGGAAGCGCAGACCGAGGAGATGGCCGCCGCGCTCGCACGCCACGACGATGCGTTGCGGACGGCGATTGAAGCGCACGGCGGCTGGATGTTCAAACACACCGGCGACGGTGTCATCGCCGCTTTTACGTCGCCGAACGGCGCGGCCCAGGCCGCAATCGATGCCCAGCGAACGCTCGACTTGCCCGTCCGCATGGGCATCGCGACCGGCGAAGCCGAACTGCGCGGCGACGACTACTTTGGCACGACCCTGAACCGTGCGGCCCGCGTCATGGCGGCGGGGCACGGAGGACAGGTGCTCCTGGCGAACTCCACCGCATCGATGCTGACCGGCATCGCCCTGCTCGACCTCGGCGAACGGCGGCTGCGCGACCTCTCCGGCGCTCAACGCATCTTCCAGGTACGGGCCGAAGGCCTGCGTCAGCAGTTCCCGCCGTTGCGTACCGTCGACGCCGTCCCCGGCAACCTCCGCCCCCAGGCGACGAGCTTTATCGGCCGCGAATCCGAAGTCGTTGAACTCGTTGAGGCGGTCCGCGCGAACCGGCTCGTGACGCTGACCGGTGTGGGCGGCGTCGGCAAGACACGGCTGGCCCTGCAAGTGGCCGCCGAACTGGTGCCCGACTTCCCGGACGGCGTTTGGTTCATCGAACTCGCCCCGGTCGGTGACCCTGCGGCAGTGCCCGATGCCGTCGCAAGCGCCCTTGGTTTTGTTCAGCAACCCGCGATGTCGGTCGCGGAAAGCGTCGCCGAGACACTCGCCGGGCGGCTGAGCCTGCTGGTCTTTGACAACTGCGAGCACGTTCTCGATGCCGTCGCCGACCTCGTCGACGCGATCTTCCTGAGATCGAACTCCGTAAAGGCCCTCGCGACAAGCCGCGAAGGGCTGCGCGTCCCTGCCGAGCACCTCTGGCCAGTGCCGTCGCTCGCCGTTCGGGAGGGGGCCGATTCTCCGGGAGTTGCCCTGTTCGCAGCACGCGCTCGGGCAGTCTTGCCGCGATTCACGATCGACCGTGAGGCCGACGCCGCAGCGGTCGCCGACATCTGCCGCCGTCTCGATGGCATTCCGCTCGCGATCGAATTGGCGGCGGCCCGCATGGTATCGATGAGCGTCCAAGATGTGCGCGACCGGCTGGGCGACCGTTTCCGGCTGCTTGCCGGTGGGCGGCGTGGTCTTGAACGCCACCAGACGCTTCGTCACGCCGTCCAGTGGTCCTACGACCTCCTCGATGCGAATGAGCGATTACTCCTCAGCCGCTGCTCGGTCTTCGCCGGAGGGTTCGACCTGGAGGCGGCGGTCGCGGTCGGCGGCGGTGGCGAACTGGACGAATACGCCGTCCTGGACCTGCTCGATGCGCTCGTCCGCAAATCCCTGCTCAACGCCGAACAATCCGGCAACAATACACGTTACGGAATGCTGGAGACGATCCGCCAGTTCGCGGAGGAGCAGCTCGCTGCCACCGGTTCGAGCGACGAGGTTAGCGACCTCCACGCCCGCTACTTCGCGGCCATGGCCGAGGTCAACTTCGAGCGGTCACTGAGTCCGCGCCAACTCGAAGCCCAGGAGTGGCTCGAGGTCGAGTTCGCGAACCTGCGCACGGCGTTTCGCTGGGCCGTGGATCAGAGCGATCTTGAGACAGCCGCTGTCATCGCGTCGCGGGTAGGCCCCGGGTTCGATCGCCTGGAACCGGTCGAATGGGCCGAAGAACTTCTGCAGAGCCCCCGGGCGCGGGAACTTCGCCAGCTTCGATGGCTCTACGCGGGCGCCGCCAAGTGTGTGTTGGTCGGCCGAGGAGACGACGCCATCCGCTACGCCCAGGCAGGATTAGCCCTCGATGAATCCGGCTACGATGTCGTCCCCTACGGACTCGACTATTTCGCGCTCGCAAACGCCTACTTCATGACCGGAAAGATCGATGCTGGCATTGAAGCGTGCCGCGCTGGTTCGAAGCGGTCGGGCGAGCCGCTGGCACGATTACTCAGCGCCGAGGTGCAGG
>JANPDX010000456.1:0-14548 GCA_031431695.1 Dehalococcoidia bacterium | reverse complement strand
GCCAAAACGAGGCGCCCCTCGGCATCGGTGTTAATTATTTCGATGGTGCGCCCGTTCATCGCCGAGACCACGTCACCCGGCTTGGTTGCGTTGCCGCCTGGCATGTTCTCGGAACACGGAGCAATCCCCACGATGTTCGCCTTCGGAGCGAGTTTCGCGATAGCTCCCATCGCGGCAATGACCGAGGCCGCGCCGGTCATGTCAGCCTTCATTGCTTCCATGTTGGCTGCCGGCTTGATGCTGATGCCGCCCGTATCGAAAGTGATGCCTTTGCCAACGAGCGCCAGGTCGTATCCTTCGCCGCCCCGTCCCCGGTACGAGAGCCGGATGAGCTTTGGGGGCTCGGCGCTTCCCTTCGCCACGGAAAGCAGCGAGCCCATCCCCTTCTGTTCCATATCGGCGCGTTCGAGGACCTCGATCTCCAACGAGTTCTCGCGCGCCACATCCGCGGCCCTCGCCGCCAGATCCGTCGGCGTCAGATGGTTCGAGGGTTCGTTCGAAAGGTCCCGCGCGAGGTTTGTGGCCTCCGCGCAAATGACGCCCTTCGCCGCCGCCGCTTCCATTACCGCCGCTTTGCCGGCGTCCTGCTCAAAGATGGTTATCGAGCTGATTTCGGTCCGGTCGTCGTCCTTGGCCTTGTGCTTCAAGAACCGGTAATCACCGAGCAGGAAACCTTCCGCCACGGCCTGCGCGCACGCCGCCGGATCCAGCCCGCCGACGCCCCCGCCGTGGGCGATAGTCGCAACGGTCTTGATCCCCGGCTTTCGCAAGCCCCGCGCCAGGTTCGCCGCAAGATTCCTGGCCGCGTCAATGTCGAAGTCCTTCTGCTTGCCCAGTCCGGCGATCACCACCCTCGCCGAGTTGCCGTGCCCAAACGTGTGAAGCCAAGTCACCTCGCCGCTCTTGCCGCGAACGTCGCCCTGCGCGATGAGTTTCGAAATCGCCCCATCAAGCGCCCGGTCAATCGCGCCTGTCGCCCCGTCGGGATTCGTCACGCCCTCGAAGAGGCTCACTACCACGACGTCAGCCGCCGACTCAGTGATGTCGCCACTGCGCACATGGAATTCCACAGGCTTTCCCTCGTCCGCCCCGCAATCGTCCTGCGAAAGGCTCACGAGAGTGTATAGGGGCTACTGAATCGTGAGCAAAGAATCATCCGTGGACTGTGCGGTACCCTGAGCCCGTGACTGCCGCTTCGCCTTCTACGAACCCACTCCACAGGGCCTGGCGAACCTCCGCCCGGCTTGGCGTTCACGAGGTCGCCGTCGTCGTGATTGCGTTCCTGATTTACTTCGCGGTCCGCGGCGCCGTTGTCGATCGTGCCGGAGAAGCTATCGTCCGCGGCTTCAACCTCATCGAACTCGAACAGCGCTGGCACCTCTACTACGAACTCGAAATGCAGTCCTGGATCCTCGGTCACTACTGGCTCATTAAGACCATGAACTGGATTTACTTCTGGGGGCACATGCCCGTCGTGATCCTCGTCGCCGCCTGGCTCTACACCTCGCATCGCACGGCCTACTTTGTCTCGCGAAACGCGTTTCTCGCTTCCGGGGCCATAGGCGTCATCATTTATTGGCTCTTTCCAGTCGCTCCTCCCCGGCTCATCCCGTTCGCCGGATTCATCGACACCATGGCCGCGTTCGACCGGGTTGGCTACAACGCCCAGGAAGCAAAGGCCTTCGTGAACCCGTTTGCCGCCGTGCCCAGCCTGCATTTCGGCTGGTCGCTGCTCCTCGCCGTCGTTATCGCGTGGGTTGCGCGCCGCCCGTGGGCTTATGCCGTGGCGGTCGTGTGGCCCATCGCCATGTTCTTCGCTGTGGTCATGACTGGGAACCACTTCATCCTTGATGCGGTGGCGGGCGGGATTGTATCCCTCGCGGGCCTCGGCATCGCGCTGGCGCTGGGCCGCTATTTGGGCTGGCCCCACTTGCCCGGGGCCCATCACGCCGGTGGCACTGCCGAGCCGAAGTCAGTTCCCTAACTACGGCAGAGCCAGTGATTTCATGCCCAACTCATCCTTGTGCGCGACGCCATCCTTCATGATCACCCGCAGCTTCGTGGCGTCCTGCAGGATAGCGATATCAGCCAGTGGGTCGCCATCAACTATAAGAATGTCCGCTCGCTTCCCGACTTCGATGCTTCCGGTGGTCTTGCTCACCCGCGAACATTCGGCCGCGCTTGAGGTCGTCGCAACAATCGCCTGCATTGGCGTCATCCCGTGCTCCACCATGAACGCGAGTTCCTCCGCATTCGGTCCGTGCGGTCCGACACCCATGTCCGTGCCCATCGCTATCCGAACCCCTTGCTCAACCGCGAAACGGAAGCTCGCCTGGTGAGCCTCCAGCACTTCGTTCGTCTTGCGGACGGCGTATGAGGGCATGGAACCCGGGTTTCGTTCCGCCAGCCGCAACACCCAGACGGGCGCGATCAGCGTTGGCACAAGAAACGTCCCTCGAGCTTTCATCTCCGCCACAACCCGTTCGTCCAGGTAGATGCCGTGTTCGATGGATTCAACCCCTTCCAGCACCGCGTTGAGGATCCCCTGCGTCGCCTGGGCGTGCGACATCACGGTCTTGTGCGCCGCGTGGGCTTCGTACACAACCGCCGCTATCTCCTCGCGTGTCATCCCGGCCGCGCCGGGCTCGTCATTGGGTGAAAGGACGCCACCACTCGTCATAATTTTAATTTGGTCAGCCCCCGCGCGAAGGATTTCGCGCGTCGTCTTGCGTGCGCCTTCGGGACCGTCAACCAGGTTTTCGGGCAGTTCGGAGTTCGGGACGCGGATGCGGACCCCGTTCACCATGGTGGAGTCGCCGTGCCCGCCTGTCTGACTGATCGCGCTGACCGCAATCCGCATCTTCGGGCCAGGAAACAGCCCTTGCTCGATGGCCATCTTTACCCCGCGAGGCGTCCCGCCGGCATCGCGGACCGTCGTGAACCCGGCGTCCAGGGTCTTCTTCGCGTTTGCAAGCGCTTCGGCCACCGAAAGGCTGAACGGCGTGCCGAGTCGCTGCTCCATGGTCTTCGGTGGGTTCGACGTGAGGTGTACGTGGCAGTCGATCATCCCCGGCATCACGGTCATCCCGCTCGCGTCGATGACCTGGCAATCGCGCGGCATGGAGCCGTCAGTGTTCACCGCGACGATGTCCTGGCCATCCACGACCACAACTGCGTTCCGAACCGGGTCGCGCCCGGAACCATCAATCAGCGTTCCGCACCGTATCGCGATAGCCATGAGAAGCCTCCTCGGAAGAGGCGCATTCTGGCCCCCGCGCAAAAAGGGATCAAGGCGGCACAAGAGCCGTTCCCGTTCAACGGCCGATCGTCAATGGCGCACCGCCTACGGACGAGTCCAATCCCCAACGGCCACCAATCCAGCGGAGCGACGGATCGGAGCGCCATTGAGAATCGGCTCGCTCTCAGTCTGGAACGTGAAGTCTTTGCCACCCATAACGACTATTATCGTCGCCGGCCGCACTTCACCGAAAATCGGATATGGCTTGTTGAACTGATACGCCCGAGCGCGCCCATCACCGGATTCTGTCGCGCTGACGAAGACCATATTCGGCATAGACGCCTGAAGCCGTTCCGCATCAGGATCGTCCGGCAGCGGGGTTGGGCTGACCGGCGGCGCTGTCGGACCGTTTAACTCCAGCGTCGAGCCAACGATCCTCACGTCGAAGAATTCGGTCTCAAACTGGGAGGAGGTCCGATGCAGCAGCTGAAGCCGGTCATTGTCGGCCCAGCTCAGCACACCGAATGTCCCCGGGGTCCAATCAATGCCGATGCTCGTGTCAGTGATCTGGAGTCTCTGCGACGAGCCATCGATTCCGACGACCACCAGCAGGCCGTTGTGCAGATACGCGAATCGCCGCGAATCTGGCGACCAGACTGCTCCGCTGGTGACGTCGCCACCTTCGAACTTTGGGGCATCCGACCTGACGGAAACGACTTTTCGCCCGTCAGCGTCGAAGATTGCCAGCTCATCACCCAACGCGGCTCCCGGAAGGTCAAGAACGACCGAGACGAAGACTACGTGGCGGCTGTCTGGCGCCCAGTAGTACCCGTTCGGTATTCCCACGAGAGGTTCGGTGGCTACTGGGGCTCCGCTGTTCGTCCACAGGCGGAACTCCCACTTCGTAACATCGCCCCGGTCAACATAGGCCGATAGTCGATCTCCACTGGGAGACCACTGAGGTTGAAAAAACCGTTCGCTCGCGGAAGGTTTGATTCGATACTCCCGACCGGAGACTAGCTCGCGAATCAGCAGGCCCCTGGATGTGGTATCGGGATCCACGATGGTTTCGAACCACCAGATCTGATCCGGCTGTGACTCTGAATCCCGGTCCGGAAGCAACAGTGCGACCGCAACGAAGATGGCGATGACTCCGGCCAGTCCCGCCACGATAACCGTGGCCCGGCGCCATGTGACCGCATTCGACCTGCTTGCGTCCCATTGCCGAAGGGCCTGACGGTCGTCCATCTCCAGCTTGGCGAGCATGTTAGCCACGTGGTATTTCACTGTGTTGATCGAAAGCCCGAGCCGTAGCGCAATCTCCGCGTTCGTCCCGCCAACCCTGATCTCGTCGAGTACGCGTTGTTCGGCCGGAGTGAGTGTTTCGGGATGCTTCCGTCTGCCCATTGGACAACCTTAGCCGCTAATCAACCGGATTTCCCCACCCGTCCAAAAATTCTCGTGCCACCCACCCATGCCCCACCAGCCCCAAATTTCGGCCCCTTCGTACCCCCAATACCGCCACCATCGGAGCACCATCCCTCCGGAGGCTCCGCCATGCATCGCAAGCAACTCGCCACAATCGCCGGCGCCGCGGCAACCTTTGCCGCGCTCCCGCTCTTCTATCAGCGCAAGTTCACCCCCTGGCAGCGTAGCTGGGGCGCCACCGAGGATGAGCAACTCCGCGTAATGCCCGGCGATGACTTCATCATCGCCCCCGACTACGTCACCACTCGCGCCATCACCATCGACGCCCCGCCGGATGCGATCTATCCGTGGCTCGTCCAGATGGGCTACCGGCGCGGCGGTCTCTACAGCTACGACTTTCTCGACCGGCTCTTTGGCTTCCTCGATGCACCCAGTTCGAAGGTCATCCTGCCCGAGTACCAGGACCTCAAGCCGGGCGATGTGATTCCAGTGGGCAGGGGTGAACCGTTCCCGGTGAAAGACCTGAAGAAGGACGAATACCTTCTCCTCGCTGGCGAAAGCGATGGGAAGAAGTGGACATGGTCCACCGCCCTGTACCCCGTGGATGACGGCATGACGCGGCTGGTTACCCGGAACATGGGCATCGGCATGGGCGGCGCTGTCCCGAAACGGCTCATGTTCCTCGGGATCGACCTCGCGGCCTTCATCATGGTGCGGAGGTGGCTAAAGGTCCTCAAGAGCCGCGCCGAAGGGCACTACTGGGAGTCGCCCGCCAAGACCCCGGTGAGGGAGGACACGGCCGTATCGGCATAACCATGGCGTCGAACCAGTTGTGGCCATCGGCTATGCTTGCTGCGTGAAAGCCGGTCATCTCGAAATCGACGAATCCATGCTGCGCACATTCTGCGAGAAATGGGGCGTGGCGGAACTTGCCGTCTTTGGGTTCGTCCTGCGCGATGACTTCCGGCCGGATAGCGATATCGACTTCCTCGTCACCTGGGCGCCAGGTGTGAGTCGAACCTGGGGAGACATCTGGTCGACGAAGGAAGAATTAGAAGCGGTTCTTTCGCGGGAGGTCGGAATCGCTCAGAAGCACGTCGTCGAAGCCGACCGCAATCCGTATCGCCGCCGCAATATCCTCGGCTCGGCCCGAACGCTCTATGCCGCCGCCTGATGACAAAGCCTCACTGCGGGACATGCGCGATGCCGCACGTCTCGTGTCCGAAGCACTGATCGAAATCGATTCAGGCGTTCGCTCCACAGGCGACTGGATGGTTCTTTCTGCAATCGAACGTCAGCTCGCCATCGTCGGAGAAGCCGTGAAGCGACTTACACTTGAGTTCCGGGATGTCAATCCCGCCATAAATTGGCGAAAGTGAGCAGGCCTTCGGGACGTCCTCGTCCACGCCTACGACACTATCGACCAGGCGCAGATCTGGTCGATTTCGAACACTGACGTTCAACAAATACTGCGCTTTCTCGCAGAATTCGACCTCGACGAATTTGACTAGACAAAAAGGCCCCGGCAGCAATGCCGGGGCCTCTTTTATTTTTCGCGAAGACGAACTACTCGTTGTCGTCCATGCCGCCGCCGAAGTCTCGACGGGGCGAAGGAGGAGGAGGAGGAGTTTCGCCATCGGCCGTTTCGGAACGACGGGTCCAACCGCGGGAAACGCCGCCGACCGGCGAGCTTCCGCTGCGCTGGGGGGCACCGCCACCCTGGAATCCACCTTCGCGTCGCTGACCGCCGCCGAAGCCGCCGCCACCACCGCTGGGACGAGGACCGCGATCTCCACCACGGTCACCGCCGCGTTGGAAGCCGCCGCCACCGCCCCCGCCGCTGGGACGAGGACCACGATCTCCACCGCGGTCTCCGCCGAAGCCGCCACCGCCACCAGGGCGAGGGCCACCACGGTCGCCGCCGCGTGCGCCGCCACCAGGGCGGGGGCCGCCGCGTCCGCCGCCACCACCGGCACCCGGAGGAGGCGGTTCTTCGCCGAGGAGCACCGCGCGCCGGCTGAGGTTGATGCGTCCCAGGTTGTCGATTTCGGTGACCATCACGGTCACTTCGTCGCCAGCCTGGACTTCATCCTCCACGGTCTCTACGTGGTCTTCGCCGAGCTGGGAAATGTGGACGAGGCCTTCCTTGCCGGGCAGGATCTCCACGAACACGCCGAAGTTCAGCAGCCGTGTGACCTTGCCGGTGTAGATCTCGCCGATTTTCACTTCCTTGGTCAGGCCCTCGATCATCTGGATGGCCTTGCGAGCCACGGCTTCGTTCGGCGAACCGACGATGACCGTGCCGTCTTCCTGGATCTCGATGGTGGCGCCGCCGGACTCTTCCTGGATCTTCCGGACGGTCTTGCCGCCGGGGCCGATGATCGTTCCGATTTGGTCGGTATTGATCTGGACCTTGTACATCTTCGGCGCGTATTCGGACATTTCTTCCCGAGGCTCCGAGATGACTTCTGCCATCTTTTCCAGGATGAACAGGCGGGCTTCCTTGGCCTGCTTGAGGGCGGTCGTCAGCAGTTCGTGCGAAACGCCACCGATCTTGATGTCCATCTGCAGGGCAGTGATGCCGGCAGCCGTCCCGGCGACCTTGAAGTCCATGTCGCCCATGAAGTCTTCCTGGCCGGCGATGTCGGTGAGCACCTTGTAGTTGCCGTCTTCGCCCATGATCAGGCCCATCGCGATGCCCGCGACCGGCGCCGAAATCGGCACACCGGCGTCCATCAGGGCGAGAGTGCTTCCGCAAACGCTGGCCATGGACGTCGAGCCATTCGAGGACATCACTTCGCTGACGAGCCGGAGTGCATAGGGGAAGTCCGATTCGCTCGGAATTACCGGCTCTAGAGCGCGCTCTGCAAGGGCACCGTGGCCAATCTCTCGGCGGCCGGGTCCGCGCATCGGGCGAGCTTCACCGACCGAGTAGGGAGGAAAGTTGTAGTGATGCATGTAGCGCTTGGATTCGTGCGGCGACAGAGTATCCAGCTTCTGAGCCATGGTCAGGCCGCCAAGCGTCGCGACGGTCAGCACCTGCGTTTCGCCGCGCGTGAACAGGCCGGTGCCGTGGGTCCGTGGGAGCACTCCAACGTGAATGTCCAGCGGTCGAATCTCGGTGACATCGCGCTGGTCGGCGCGTTTGCCCTGCTCGAGGATCTGCTTGCGCATCGCCTTCTTGATGACTGTGTACAGGGCGTCGCCGATTTCGCCCGATTTGAACTGCTCGCCGAACTTGGCGTTCAGTTCAGTGCGGACGGCCTTGTTAGCATCGCTTCGTTCGCTGGCAGCTGTTGCGACCAGTTCCGGAATGCGGTCCTTCAGGTAGTCGCTGATGGCCGCGTAGGCTTCGGGGTTTTCCGAGACCGCGGTGAAGGGCTTCTTCACCGGCGCCGCTTCGGCAACGATTTGTTCCTGAAGAGCGATGATGATGCGGTTCGCCTCCATGGCGACATCGATGGCTTCGAGGACAACGTCTTCGGAGACTTGGTGTGCGCCCGCTTCAACCATCACAACGGCGTCTTTGGTACCGGCGACGATGATGTCCAGGTCGCCTTCTTCGGCTTGCTGGAACGTCGGATTGACGATGAATTCCCCGTTGAGACGGGTAACGCGTACGGAACTCACTGGCCCGTTGAAGGGGATGTCGCTGATTCCGAGGGCCGCGCTCGCACCGATGGCGATAAGCGTATCGGGCTGGTGCTCGCGGTCCGCTGAAAGCGTGGTGGCCACGATCTGGACTTCCTGGCGGAAGCCTTTCGGGAACAGCGGGCGCAGCGGGCGGTCCGTCAGGCGCATCGCCAGGATGCCGTCGTTGCTCGCGCGGCCTTCCCGGCGTGGGAAGCCCCCCGGGATCTTGCCGACTGCGTAGAGGCGCTCTTCGTAGTCGATTGTTAGCGGGAAGAAATCAATGCCTTCACGCGCATCGGCCATGGTGGCCGTTACAAGGACGACGGTATCGCCGACGCGGACGGTTACTGAACCGTTCGCCAGGTTGGCGAGGATTCCGTGCTGAATGGTGAGGGTCTTGCCCCCGACTTCGACTTCGTACTGTTTTGGTTCTTTCATACTTCTGTTTCTTCTGTCTCTGCTTCTCAGATTCTGTTCCGATTCCCTACTGGTTCATGCACGAAGGGAAAACGACTCGATGCCGTCCACGTTGTACTGGGACGGTGGCAAAGGGTTCACGGAGAGTGGATCAGGTTGCCTGTGCGCTCAAAACGCCAAAGAAAAAGACCCCCGCTACTTGCGGAGGCCAAGCCGGGCAATGATTTCCCGGTACCGGTTCACGTCTCGATTGTTCAGGTAGCGGAGCTGGCGGCGCCGCTGGCCAACAAGCATCAGCAAACCACGTCGGGTGTGGTAGTCGTGCTTGTTCGCCTTCAGGTGCGTCGTCAGGTACTTGATCCGTTCAGTCAGGATCGCGACCTGTACTTCAGGGGAGCCCGTATCGGTGGCGTGAACGCCGTACTCCCGGATTAGCGTTGTCTTCTGCTCGTTGTTCAGCAACCTTGTTCTTCAGTCTTCCTTTGCCTTGCTTATGAACATCAGTCAACCTATCACACGCGATGCATAACGGCAATTTGGCGGATTCACCCGGCACCCTCATCTTGCTCTCCGGCCTGCCCGGTTCGGGCAAGACAACCTTCGCTCACGCGCTTCGCGAGCAGCTCTCTGTCGAACATATCGAAAGCGACGCCATCCGGCGAGGCTTCGCTCCAGTTCCGACGTATTCCCCCGCCGAAAGTGGCGCGGTCTTCGCCCGCGTCGATGAGCTCGCCCGTGGCGCCATCGCGTCCGGTCGGCATGCCCTTATCGATGCGACGAACCTCACCAACCGGGACCGCAAACGCTTCGTCACACTTGCGAACGACCTTGGCGCGCGCATCGTCGCCATCCGGGTCACGGCTCCCGACTCGGTCATCCGTGAACGGCTTCGAAACCCCAGGGAGGGGTTTTCCCAGGCCGGAGTCGAAGTCTTCGAGCGGATGCGGGATCGCCTACAGCCGTTCTCCCTCCCGTGCCTCGTCGTCGATACGAGGTACCCGCTTCGACCGGCTATCGACTTTGCGTGCCGCATGGCCAACGATCGCGGCCTATGACGACTTCCCGGCCATTTTTACTCCTGCGCGCAAGGGCCCGAGACGAAGCAAGCGAGCGGTTCGATGCATGGTTTCAGGAAGTGCATCTCCGGGATGTCGCGAAGATTCCCGGCATTTCAACCGTTCAGGCTGGCCACGCGCACGGGGGCGCGTGGCTCGGCATCTACACTTTCGACAGCACGGAAGTTGTCCAGTCCGCGCTCGGCAGCCCGCAAGCCGCCTATAGCCGGGGTACCTGGGAACGCTGGCAACCAGACCTCGAAGAATTGCTCATTGAGATGTGGGCATCCGTCATGCCCATGGGCGTTTTCCACGGACTGAGTTAGTTATGACAGAACAATTGCGGCTGCTAGAGGATGACAATGATCGCCTCATCGTTGTCCCGTTTCGCCACGGCCCGTTCTGGAACTTCTCTTACCTTCTTGCCTGCCCAGAGACACATTCGGCTGCGGTCATCGACCCGGCCTGGAATGTTCCCTCGATTCTGGCTCAAGCCCGCATCCGGAACCTGGAAATCACTACCGTCCTCGCTACGCATGGCCACTCGGACCACGTCAACGGCCTCCAGCAGTTGGCCGATACCACAGGAGCGCGCGTAATCGCCCATACCGCCGAGGAAGCCGACCTCAGACAGCACTTTCAGGGCCCGATTTCCTCCGTGGCGAACGAAGAGAGTCTCGAAATAGGCACTCTCCGTGTCCGAATTCTACCGACTCCAGGACACTCGCCGGGGTCCCTCTCGTTCCTCGCAAACGGCTACGTCTTCACGGGCGACGCCCTGAACCTTGCGGGCCCGGGGACGCCCGGACCCGAGCCGGGTTCCATCCAAGCCCTCTGGCGAACCACACAGTCGCTTCGGATGCTGCCAGGAGCCGTGCGAATTCACCCTGGCCACGATTCCGGCCCCACACCTCACGCGACTGTTGGCGCGGAACAGCGCACGAACCCGGCGTTCCTCGCAAACTCGTTCGAAGAATTTGTCAACGTGGTGGAAAGGGCCACTGGCCGCCGGCACCGGGATTAGCGAACCCCGGCGAACACTTTTGCCAGCTCACCGGCGAGCAAAGCAGGAATGTCCAGCCGTAGGCCTGGGAACTGGCGACTCTCAATGATCCCGTTACCGTCGGGCTCCCGAGCTACATACTCTCCGTTGGTCAGTTCGAACCAGTCGAGCGCGCCATCGCGCACGCGCCAGACGATGTATTCGGGGACACCATTGCGGCGGTAGACGTGCTTCTTCGCGAAAAGATCCCGCGAAACCGAACTTGCGGCGACTTCTATGACCAGTTCCGGCGGGCCATCAAGAAGGTCTCGGGAGCCCGGCCGTGAGAGTCCGCCCTCAGCCTTCCGCAGGAAGATGTCTGGCTGAAATTCGTTGTCCGGGTCAAGGCGAACGGATCCGTCGGAGTGAGCCTTCATCCCGGGATGATGAGCGACATACGTTGCCACCCAACCGGTCAACGCCATGTGACCTGCGCTATGTGTCAAACTTACTGGAGACGCCAAGAACACCACCCCTTCGATGAGTTCCGCCTTCTTGAGTTCCGGCATGGCTTCATACCGCCGCTCGAACTCTTCCATCGTCAGGTGGTCCCCGCTTTCAAGGGGAGCGATATATCCCGTGTCGAGAGTGCGCGCCGTTACCACGAATCGATTATACCTCTCGTCCGCTACCCCGCCGCCGCGCCTTCCCACCCTGGCACGAACTTTCGCCACTCTTCCTGAGAACCGAGGTACGGAAAGAATGCGTGATAGATGGAAAGGCGTGGCACATGTGGCTGGTGCAGCATCGACATGCGCGCTTCCTGGGGGGTGTAGCCAGCCTTCTGGTGATTGCAGTTTTTGCAGGCGCTCACAAGGTTCTCCCAGGTATGCGCCCCCCCGCGATGCCGCGGCATCACATGATCGAGCGTCAGGTCTCGGGTGTAACGCCCGCAGTACACGCACTGCCAGCCATCCCGAGTGAAGATCTCCTTGCGCGTGAGCCGTACCTTCGGCCGTGGCCGCCGGATCATGTAGACGAGCCGGATTACCGAAGGCAGGACGAAAGTTGTGCTGGCTGTGTGGAACACTTCGCGGGCAGATTCGAGGATTTCAGCTTTGCCGCGAAGCACAAGGACGAGCGCGCGCCGCACATTGCATACGTTGAGCGGCTCGTAGTTCTGGTTAAGCACGAGGACGGATGTCGCATCCAAACCCACGCCGCCTTTGCACGATCCTAACAAACGCGAAAGCGGATGCGCAATTGACCGGCGTTTACACGATGCTTCAGCCTACGAACTGGTGACGCGCGAAACATCCACTCCGCCCGGAACATCCAACCGTATATGCAGTGGGTTTCCGGGCTCGTAGTCGCCCGAGACGGGAATCATCACGTTGGTCCATGTGCCCGCCGGGGCCTCGAACTTCGTGCTCCCCAGCAGGACGAGTGCTCCACCGTTGTCATGCCATGCCTGTGCTTCGCCTTTGCCTCCGGCCACCGTCACCGTGGCTGAAGTCACCGTTCCAGCGTTCAGGAGATAGATGTCGCCGACATCGCCACTCCGCCGGTACGAGCGCCCGCCTGCATCAGTCCGAAGTTCGTCCCACCCCATTGCAATGTGAATAGCGTCGTTCTCGCCGAACTCCACCGTCGAATCCCGCGGTGACATGTGGAACGCGAGGTGACCCGCATCGAACAGCCTCTCGGGGAAATGCCAGCGGAACGGCCGTTCGGTCTTCCGCGCTCGTACGAACAAGTGGTAGCGGTAATGCCCCTTCGTGACCCGCGCAACGACCTTGTTCATCAGCCACCGGAACGCTCGCCGATTCCGGCTCTCCGGTTCGTAAATGTCGATGTCAGCAATTCGGTCGATCGCGTAACCGCAGCCTTCGAGCAGTTCGCGTAATTCCGGAAGCGTGTACTCCCGGCTGTGCCGCGAGCCCTTCAGCGGCGCCCCGAGGTGGTAGGGGTCATAGATGTTGCGGCCCGCCAGGAAGTTGGCGATCGAGTCCGCCCGGCTCGCGTTCGGAGTCGAAAGCACGAGTGCGCCCCCGGGTTTCAGCACGCGATGAATTTCCGCGAGCGCGTGCACCGGGTTCTCAGTCAGGTGCTCGATGACTTCGCACCAGGTCACAAGGTCGAAGCTGTTGTCCGGGTAGGGGAAGCGGTCTTTTTCCGCGTCGAAGCACGTACAGCGAAAGTCGTAGGTCTCGCCGAACTCAGAGCTTTCAAGAGTCTGTTCGATCTCCGGTCGCCCGTCGGTCGCGAACCCGGTCAGCGAAAGGTCATAGTTTCGGAACTTCTGCAGCATGAGTGTGATGTGGAAGGGCGGACTGCCAAGTTCCAGAGCCTTCCCGCGCTCCGTGGGGTTGGGTACGAACCGCAGTACCTGGCGCCACAACGGCAGCCCGCCTTGCACAAGGACCCTATGTACCGGCTCGTTCCGGAAGGGCCAACGAAAGCTCAGGAGGTAGCGGGCGAGCGTCTCCCCATCTCGTTCCGAAACAGGCGGCCCAACACGCGGCGAACTCATGAAGCGGAATGATACGAGGTCTCCCAATCTTGGTCTGCGGCTTCGCTGGCAGCCGCTATGCTTCGCCCATGCAGCCGGTTCAAGCCCTCAAGCGCATCGCCTTCCTTTTGGAACGCGCCAACGAACCGGAATACCGCGTCAAGGCCTTCCGTGCCGCCGCCGCGATTGTCTCCACCTTTGCGGACGAAGAAATCGGGGCGATGGTGGCCCGTTCCGAACTCAAAAAGCTCAAGGGAATCGGCGATGTCACAGCGGGCGTTATTACCGAAGCGCTTGCAGGCGAGGTGCCACGCTATCTCGCGCGACTCGAATCCGAAGCCGTTTGGCCGCCGGAACGCGGCCGCGTGCTTCGCGCCGCCCTCCGCGGCGATTGCCACGTCCACTCCGACTGGTCCGACGGTGGCTCGCCGATCCGTGAGATGGCCGAGACAGCTATCGCTCTCGGCCACCAGTACATGGTTCTCACCGACCACTCGCCGCGTCTCACGGTTGCGCACGGCCTTACCCCCGAGCGCCTGCGCGAACAGATCGAGGTCGTCGCCGGGCTCAACGCCGAACTCGCGCCGTTTCGCATCCTCACGGGCATCGAAGTCGATATCCTTGATGATGGCGCCCTCGATCAGGAGCCAGGTCTGCTCGGACAACTCGACATCGTTGTCGCGAGTGTCCACAGCAAGTTCCGTATGGACCGGGAGGCCATGACGCGGCGGATGGTCAACGCGATTGCCAACCCCAACATGGATGTCCTGGGTCACTGCACCGGCCGCTACATCACCGGCAAGAATCGCCCCGAATCCGACTTCGACGCAGCGGTCGTCTTCGAAGCCTGCCGCCAGTTTGCCAAGGCGGTCGAAATTAACTCTCGGCCGGAACGTCTCGATCCGCCCCGCCGCCTGCTCCGCCTCGCCCTCGAAATGGGCTGCGTGTTCACCATCGACAGCGACGCCCACGCGCCCGGCCAGCTCGATTGGCAGGCCGTTGGCAGCGACCGCGCCGAGGAATGCGGCGTGCCGGCTGAACGGGTGATGAATACCCGGGATATTCCGGGCCTGCTCGCGTGGGCGAAGGAACATCCGGCGACGTGAATCCTGGCCCCCGCGTCAGCGCCAAACGAACATCAATCCGCGTCATTGGGATCTGCCGCCACCACCTCCTCCAGCGCGGGAAGGCTGCGAATCGACCGGCTCATGGTGCCAACGATGGCGGCCACCATGGAACTCGCGGTTAGCACGAGCACCGTCACGCGGACCGAGACGGAGTCG